>PWFZ01000005.1 GCA_003555185.1 Balneolaceae bacterium
ACCAATTAATCGATTTATAGTGGGACAATCATCAAGTGCCGGAGGGCACTCTCTGGAGCGGAAAGATCGAAAACTATATCCACGAATGTACGTTTGAGAATTTGTTGATCCCAGATATTCAGTTGAAAACGGATCACCCACTTCAGCCCAGTAATTGCCCCTGTGGAGTATCCTGAATGCAACTGTTAGCGGATCTAAAAATATATAGCGTCGGGCATCTCCGAGAAGGTTTAAGAATGTTGCGGAGTTTAAAAACTGTGTGGCTTCATATCGGCTTCGACCACCTTGTATGGGTGAGGTAAATCCGAAATTGGCAAAATCAACAACATAGGCAACGCTCGTTGTTAGAAAATAGAGGTTATCGGGAGCATCGAGGGATTCTGTTTGCCGGTCAATTACACGTCCGAAGGGATCAAGAGTAAACTGCTGTAACCGTCGCTCAAACGCATAGCGCGACAGTCCAACTCTGCTTTCAAATCTACGCGTCATGGATAGAGGGTATTCATTTAATACTCCGGCCTGACTAATGTAAATACGCTCAACAAGACGGTTCAATATTTGCTCTCCGGTTTCCGGGTCTCGTTGCGTAAACGCTGAGGCAAATGCGATAGGAATATGCGAAACTACTGCACCATAATTAACTCTGTTACGCCGGTTTACAAAGCTTACCTGCCCTCCAATATCTCTAAATGAACCACGGGCTTGTACAGCTACTCCAAGATTATAGTCACCTAAAAGATCGGTAAATAAAAATCCTACACCACCCGCTACTTGTGTGCCAAACCCCGGACCACCTGTGCCTACGCCAATTTGAGCAGGGATTACGTTGGTTAGGCTGAGACGCCGAGTGTGTGATTTCTCTTCAAATTGGGTTTCAGGGGATAAAAGTCCACGGCTTGGATCTGCGAGGTATCCTGCGATAATATTTTCTCCCAATGATTCAAAGGGGGGTAAAACTCGTGCAGGTGCACCGGGATCAGCTGTGAGATCCTCTACAAGTTCTGCCGGATGCGTATCAGGGTCGAGGGATAGAATTTTGAAGCGATCATTTGAATAAACAGAAAACATCAATATTCCGGTTTCACGGGAAATGGTGAGGGCAGGGGAGTGCTCAGTGACCCCTGTTACACCGGTTTGAACCCGGGTAATACGATAGACCTCTTCCGTATTTAAATCAAACCTGTAAATGTCTTGAAATCCATCCGGATCAGCAATGAAGTAGATGCTTTCGCCATCAGGGGAAAAATTAGGGTTGGAATAGGTAGTTTCACCAAAAGGTGCCAGGTAGGTTCTGCTGCCGGTTTCTACATTCAGCAATGCAAGGCGCGTCTGTTTAATATCCAGAAGGTCGAAGTCGGTGCCATCGGGGCCTCCATCGGTTACATAGACTATGTATTCTCCGTCCGGGCTCCATGACGGTTGTATGGCAGAGAAATCATCATTTGTTAAATGACTAACGGAGTTTTCTTCAAAATTATAAACATAAATATTGCTGATTGCACCAATTACACCGGATACAGCGATTTGATTTCCATCAGGGCTCCATGCAGGATTTTCAAGAGCAGGCACACCACGGAGAGATATGTTGCGTTCAATTTGTCCTGTTTCAAAATTCCAGATGGATAACTCATTATCTCCTTGTGCGAATGTGACAAACACAACTCTGCGACTTTCAGGGCCCCATGATCCGGCAGAATTTAAAAAGCGAATGTCATCAAGGTGGGGGCCTTCCTCAACACCATCGAGCGTGGCAATTACTCTGCCTTCTTCTACATACGCTACCTGAAGATCTATCCCGATCGGAATTCTATCACTTAAAAATGCTACTAAATTGCCATCAGGACTAAGTGAAGGAGAGATGTTAATGCGTCCATGCCCCAATTCTTCAGCAAGAACAATACGACCAACTTCATTAAGCGAATCTCTGTCTTCCAATAGTGGTTGATAATGTTGATTGAGCGAATTGTGCCATTGTTCTATTAAATTATCTGCACTGATGTCAAACAATGAATCAACAGCTGCTGCCGGGCCTACTACTCCTGATGCACCCAGATAATCCCACGTACGCTGGTCTCCATACATTCCGCCCATGTAGGCTAATAATGCATGGCCAAACCTGTAAGGGTTATATAGTTGCATTTGCCGGGTCAGTTCAGTGAATGACGGAAGCCGATCATTGATCACCGCATCACGCATCCACATGCTTGTTAACGTATGCTGTCGGCCAAGCGAATAATATTCAGCCATCCCCTCTACAAGCCAGAGTGGTAGGTTGTTTAGGTTTATACCCGCTCGTCTGGCAAAATCAAACTGAAAGGAGTGTACCTGTTCGTGACCCAAGACGTGATGTGTTACGGCATGATTCGGCGTGAGTGGCATTGTAACCCGTTCGCGTAATGGTTCTGCCAAACCTCTCACCCCACCCGGTATAAATCCGGGCACGATATTCGTTTGTCGGAAATCGGCATCATCAGCATAAAAGATGAGTGATTTTCGATCTTCTTCGATATAGCCATGCCCGGTTACCTCAGATAGACGAGTATACCAGCGCTCGGCCATCCGAGCAACATGAGGCATAAAAGGGCGCATGTCATCGTAGTATAAAATTTGATAGTGCTCTGTGTCGATTTCTTTAAAATCAAACCTTTCGTACTGTACCTTATTTCGACCAAAGTACTGCCCGAAGAGTGACGGAACCGTAAATAATGAAAATAATAACAGTAAAATGAATTGTTTAAACAGTATAGATCTGTTCATCCTGATAAATTTTCTCTCTGATTTAATTTCAACTTCAGTGATTCTCAATCACCGATAACACATTATTGTTATTATAACCTCTTTGCAGGATTATATATTTTTAAAAAGATGAGTAAATGTTGTAAAAGTAACGGAAATCAAGAGGTAATATGACTCATTTTGTATTATCTGTAAGGATTTAATAAAAGACTGTTATTTCTTGGCAGACTATTAAAATACTATTCATAACAAATAAAATGATAGATGATGGCAACGGATGAATTAGATTTAAGAGAACGTAAATGTGAAGCCTGTAGTGCAGAAACACCAACACTGACAGGCGATGAGTTGTATAAGTATCATGACAAGCTGGAAGAAGGATGGAAATTAGTTGATGATCATCATCTTGAAAAAAGCTATTCATTTAAGAACTTTCGGCAGGGATTGGATTTTACCGTCAAAATTGGAGAGATGTCAGAAGAGGAGGGACATCATCCGGATATTTATCTGACATGGGGAGAGGTCAGGTTGAAAGTTTTTACCCATTCTATTGATGGCCTTAGCGAAAATGATTTTATTTGGGCAGCTAAAGCCGAGGCTGTGTATGAGGAGCTGTAACCCGGACGTCCCCGTCCGAGTGCCATCGAGAGGTAGGTATATCTAAACAATTTAGTTTCTTGTTTAGTGAGATCTGTGGTTATGGGAAGATTTCGAAGCAGGAGCTTCGGGTTACGTATCCCGGACGTCCTCGTCCGAGTGCCATCGAGAGGTAGGTATATCTAAACAATTTAGTTTCTTGTTTAGTAAGATTTGTGGTGATGGAAAGATTCCGAAGCAGGAGCTTCGGTTACGGGAACTTCGATTTACTTTGCTGATTGAAGCAGTATTTTGTACTATATGTATAAAATATGTTTACTCATGAAGAATCAACCTCTGCGTGGACGAGGGTCCACCGATAATCCCAAAAATCGTTTTAGCGATACTCATCTCGAATATGAAATTGATCCTGAAACCGGTCAGCTGAACAGACCGAAAACTCAAATTTTAAATGATCATACCAAAAATATAATATCCACAAACAAGAGTCCGGATATCCCGTTTGATGTGAGCGTCAATCCATATCGAGGCTGCGAACATGGGTGTGCATATTGCTACGCACGTCCTTCACATGAATTTCTGGGAATGTCGGCCGGACTGGATTTTGAGACAAAAATTGTAGCAAAGTATGATGCTCCGAAACTGCTGCGGGAAAAATTATCAGAAAAGGTATGGAAGCCGCAAACCCTGGTGATGAGTGGAGTGACTGACCCGTATCAACCTATTGAAAAGGAGTTAAGAATCACTCGAAGATGCGTGGAGATTTTGACGGAGAGCAGGCACCCCCTGGTAATCATCACAAAAAATTATGGTGTGACCCGCGATATTGATCAGCTTGCAAAGCTGGCCGAAGTTGGAGCCGTTAGAGTTGTTCTGTCTATAACAAGTCTGGATAAAGATCTGATTGGAACACTTGAACCCCGAACATCTCGTCCGCAGAAAAGGCTGCTTGCGGTGAAAGAATTAACTGAAGCGGGCATACCTGTTCATGTAAATATTGCACCGCTTATTCCCGGCCTGACAGATGATGAGATTGTACCCATTATGGAAGCTGCAAAAAAAGCGGGAGCAGAATCCGTTTCCTATACGATTTTACGACTTCCATTTGGTGTGAAAGATATCTTTTTAAAATGGCTGGAAGATCATCAACCCAACCGGAAACAGAAGGTGATAAACAGAATGGAGAGTTTGAAAGACGGACGGCTCAATCGGTCAGAATTTGGCGAGCGATTTCGTGGGGAGGGAGCATATGGAAGGCAGATTGAACAGTTAATCCGCATTCATCAGGAACGGCTGGGTTTAAATAAAAAACGAATCCCGCTGAACTGCGATGCTTTTCGCCGGCCTAAATCAGATCAGCTGTCACTTTTTTAATAGTCAAGTTGCAGGTTTCTATATATAAGTTGCAGAAATAACTTCTTATCATTTTGCGCCCTTGTCATTTACTCGCTTTTTACTAACTTTCTGCAATGGTTAAATAATAAATTCTTAAAGAGACAGTCATGGAGAAATCATACAAAACTACGTTTAATAATTTAATATGTACATTAGCGATT
This sequence comes from Balneolaceae bacterium, assembly GCA_003555185.1. Classification (GTDB taxonomy): domain Bacteria; phylum Bacteroidota; class Rhodothermia; order Balneolales; family Balneolaceae; genus SW132. Next base: position 4,890 of record PWFZ01000005.1, read on the forward strand.
GTGTCACTTTTAACGGCATGCGGGTCTGTAATGCAGGGAGCTTCGGATGGTATTTCATCAGCAATAAGCGGAGCTGTTTCGGCTGAAGTCGAACGAAGTGTAAGCGGAATGCTTGCAGGTTATACCGATGCAATGCTGTATCAATTAGCCTATACTCAGGCATTTATGGTGGGTGGATATGGTGTTGAGATGGAAGATTTTGTTGAAGGTGAAGGAAGTACCTGGAGAATTGAATCCGGCGACGAAAATGAAATGCACAGCTTCACCGTTGAACGTGCGCTATTAAAAAAGAATGAAGACGGAACAAGCTGGTGGTATTTCAGATATCAGCCGGAAGCAGATGATCAATCCATTGAGTATGAAATGAAACTGACCACTGCGCTAAACCCGATGGAAATGTATGTTCGCGATCCGGAAACCGGAAATGTAGAGCATCGCGTATTTTCATATCGGGAACAGGAAGAAGAACTTGATGAAGGTGAAGATGAGATTGAAGAAGCAGGTTACCGTACAGAGAGATATGATATTGAGAACTGGGAAGATTATCGTGTAGGTGAGGAGTCGATAACCGTTGGCAACTACACGTTTAACGCTGCCGTATTACATTATGAAGGTACCGAAGAAGAGGGCGACGAGGATGTTTCGGTTCGATGGTGGTTAGCTGAAGATGCACCGGGTGAATTGCTTAAATATGAAATGACGAGTAAAACGGAAGGCGGAAAAGTGATGGGAGAAATGACGGATTTAAGACGTGATTATACGCCCAGATTTTCTGAATTATAAAATGTGATATGGAATCGAATGTGACGTATCATTCATTTGTTAGGAAAGTACATTAAAGAATTAATTTCAAAAGAATATAATTATGTCTGCTGTACATTCAACCATGCTGGAACTTGGGACAAAAGCCCCTGACTTTTCACTGCAGGATGTAGTGACCGGAAATATTTATACCCCAAGAAACTTTAAAGGGAATAAGGCATTTTTGGTGATGTTTATCTGCAACCACTGTCCGTACGTGAAGCTAATTAAGGAGGCACTTGTAGAGTACGCTTCCGACTATATGCCCAAAGGCGTTGGAATCGTAGCAATCAGTTCTAACGATGCAGAAAACTATCCGCAGGATGGGCCGGAGAAAATGGAAGAGGACTCTAAAGCATTTGGATACCCATTCCCATACCTGTACGATAAATCTCAAAAAGTTGCGCAGGATTATAAAGCTGCCTGTACACCTGACTTTTTCCTTTTTGATGAAAACCTGAAGCTGGTCTACAGGGGACAGTTTGATTCTTCCAGACCTAAGAACGATGTTAAACCTACCGGTGAAGATCTTCGGAATGCCACCGATAAAATACTAAATGGAGAGCCTGTTCCTGAAGAAGAGCAGACTCCTAGTATTGGTTGCAACATCAAATGGAAGAAAGGAAACGAACCGGAGTACGTTGGATAAAGTGACAGAATTAAATGTAGCCGCTCTAAGGAAAAATTATACAAAAGGGGGAATTGTTGATAGCAATCTCCCCGATAGTCCTATCGCTTTCTTTAAAACGTGGCTTGACGAGGCGGTGAAATCGGAAGTAATGGAACCTAACGCCATGTCTCTAGCAACGGCTGATAAAGACGGAACTCCTAATGTTCGAATGGTATTGCTAAAAGGCATTGAGGGTGAAACTATTCACTTTTATACAAATTATGAAAGTGAAAAAGGAAAAGAATTAGCTGATAATCCACAGGCTTCCGTTGCGTTTTGGTGGCCGGAATTGGAACGACAGGTTCGAATATCAGGCAGTGTAGAAAAAATTTCTAAGAAAGAGAGTACTGATTATTTTCACTCCCGCCCGCGCGAAAGCCAGATTGGTGCATGGTCATCCAATCAGAGCCGGGAAGTAATGAACCGTGTAGATCTGCAAAATCGATATGAGAAAATTAAAAAGAAGTTTGAAGGAGCCGATATCCCAAAACCTGAATTTTGGGGCGGTTATCAGATAAATATTAAGAAAATTGAATTTTGGCAGGGTCGGCCAGGTCGGCTGCACGATCGTATTAAATACGTGAAAAATTCTGAAGAATGGACAAAATCCCGATTACAGCCATAACCAGCTATGGGAAAAAATAAGTTAAAGCGATTTTCAGATAATGCTCGATTTGATCACGTTATAGAGCATACAGATTTTCAGGATCAGCCAAAGCCCAAAGGTAAGTGGCAATCGGAAATATTTGGGAATAAAAACCCTGTTGTTTTAGAACTAGCCTGCGGTGCGGGAGATTATGCGCTGGGTTTGGCAGAAAAATACCCCAATAAGAATTTTGTGGGGATAGATATAAAAGGTTCACGAATCTGGAAGGGTGCTAAAGTTGCCAAAAAAGAATCTATTGATAATGTGCGGTTTTTGCGACTTCTGATTGATCACCTGGATGATTACTTCGCTCCTGGCGAAGTATCAGAAATATGGATTACGTTTCCCGATCCACATCTAAAAGTCCGAAACCGGCGAAAAAGACTCACCTCCCCAAAATTTCTGAAAATTTATAAGAAGATCGCTTCAGACAGCTGTACGATAAACCTAAAAACGGACAGTCCGAGTCTATATAAATACACACTGGAAATCATTGAACAAGAGAAACGGAACATCCAAAAAAGAGTTGATGATGTGTACGTTGAGAGACCTGATGACAAGGATTTAACGATCAAAACGTTCTATGAGAAGATGCATCTGAAAAACGGGCGAACCATTCAGTTTGTATCGTTTTCTGCTCACTGATTATCCCGATGGTTTTTGTGATCATCTAAATAAACTATCACCAACTATTGACTTTTACACTAAAAACAGTAAATTGAGAATATAACTTAACGCTGTTAACCATGCTTTATGTCGCTTAGAGATGATATTTTAGTAGAAAGCAGAGACATGCTGATCAAACAGGGATTTGGCAAAGTTTCGATGAGAAAAATTGCCAAAAAAGTGAATGTTTCTGCAACGAGTATTTATCTGCATTTTAAGAACAAGGATGACCTTTTACTGGCTTTGGTTGAATCGAGCATTGAAAAGTTATCTGATGCGTTGAAGGATCAAATGGTTTCTAGTGATGATCCGGTCGCAAAATTGGAGAAGATGGCAAACAGCTTTTTAAAGTTTGCCATTGAGAATCCTCAGGAATATGAAATTATCTACATGGTTCGCCATGAAGAGATGCCGAAATATCCCAAGGAGAAATTTGAGCAGATCCGTAAGATTTACGAAATGCTCGCTGAAATAATCAGAGAAGGGCAGGAGAACAAGCTTTTTCAGGTAGAAGACCCTTTGATGAGTGCCTACACACTTTGGGCACAATTACACGGCGTGGCATCCGTGGTTATTAGTAAACGACTTGACACACGGATTCCCTCCGGTGAATTTATGAGTCAGGCTAAAAATCACATCATACAAGGGTTTATCACACAAAAAACACCGGTTTAACGGACAATAATTATGGAAACACTTATTCAAGACCTCGCATTTTTCACGGAGCTGCCATTATGGATTTCCATAGGCAGCGTAATTGTAGCAGCAATAATTTTTGGTTTCACCGGTGCACCGCTATGGATTTGGGCTTTGGGTGGTTTTGCCGCCCTGTTTGGATTTGGA
>PWFZ01000472.1 GCA_003555185.1 Balneolaceae bacterium
AGTTGATGCCGCAGAAGGACCGTTACCTCAAACTAAGTTTGTGCTTCGTAAGTCATTGGAATTGGGATATCAGCCAATTGTGTTGATTAACAAAATTGACCGGAAAGATGCTCGTCCTGACGCTGTATTAAACGAGATTTTTGACCTGTTTGTGACTTTGGATGCAGACGATGATCAGCTCGACTTTCCTGTGCTTTATGCTATCGGGATTGATGGGATTGCGAAAAACAATCTTGAAGACGAAAATGTAGATTTAGCTCCACTATTTGAGAAGGTTATCGAGCATATTCCATCACCAAAACAAGAGGATGATGCACCCTTTAAAATGTTGGTGAGTAGTGTTGATTGGAATGATTATGTAGGCCGTATTGCCGTAGGTAGAGTAGAGCAAGGCACTATTAAAGTGGGTCAGGATATTATTTTGATGGACCGCAAAGGAAATCAAAAAGCAAAAGGCAAAGCGACCAAACTGTACAGTTTTGCCGGATTGAACCGCGAACCGGTAGAAAAGGGTAATGCAGGCGACATTTTTGCAATGGCCGGTTACGATGCTGTTGGTATTGGTGATACACTGACTGATGCATCAGATCCTACACCCATCGAATATTTTGATATTGATCAGCCTACAATGGCGATGTATTTCCGTGTAAATAATTCTCCACTTGCCGGTTTGGAAGGAGATTATGTGACATCGAACATGATTAAAGATCGTCTGAATAAAGAGATTCGTACAAATGTTTCAATTCATGTCGAGCAAACTGATAACCCGGATATTTTCAGAGTTGCAGGTCGTGGTGAATTACAACTCTCAATTCTTATCGAAACAATGAGAAGAGAAGGGTTTGAATTTGCCGTTTCACGTCCTGAAGTGCTCTACAAGGAAGTAGACGGAAAAGTGCATGAGCCGTTTGAAGAAGTAGTGGTTGATGTAAATACCGATTACAGTAATAAAGTGATTGACAACCTTCAGCAACGAAAAGGGATCATGACTTCTATGGTTCAGGAAGGAGAAAATAATCGGATTGAATTTAAAGTTCCTTCTCGTGGATTGATCGGATTCAGAGGCGAAATGCTTACCGAGACCCGTGGCACCGGCATCATGCACCAGCAGTTTCTGGAGTATGGACCCTTTGCAGGAGAAATTCCCGGAAGAAGTCGTGGAGCTCTTATTTCCCTGGAGAAAGGTGAAGTAACTCCTTACGCACTGGAAGGACTGCAGGATCGTGGTCAGTTCTTTGTGCAGCCAACAGACCCTGTTTACACAGGACAGGTTGTGGGTTTGAACAATAGAGCCGACGATATGGTGATTAACGTGGTTAAAAAGAAAAACCTGACAAATCACCGTGCTACTCAAACATCTGATTCAGTGAAAATTTCTCAATCGAAGAAAATGAGCCTTGAGCAGTGTATTGAGTTTATCGATATAGATGAGCTGCTGGAAGTAACTCCGAAAAGCTTGCGAATTCGTAAGCTGCATTTAGATCATAACGAAAGAAAACGATCTGAGAAGAAAAAGGAAACAGTATAGTTTACCTCTTCTTTAAGTAATTTAAGCCCCTCTTTTCTTATGTTTAAATACGTGGAAGAGAGGGGCTTTTTTTATTTACGAATTTGACAATCTGCTGTTTTTTGGTTGTGTAAAATCGAGGATAAATTCGGAGTTTATCACGATAATTTTTATCGATGAGCTGATGCCAGCAAAACATTATCCCATCAATTTCCGGTTCCAAATTTATTCCAAATCTTTTCTCTTACGGAGTGGCACAATTTCTTAGCCACATATTTTTTTCTTTGATGCCTTTCTTTCTCCTTAGATGATTTCTGATGTGTTGTAAACCTTTGTAGTGAGTTTACAAAAGGTCAATAAATAGGGTTTTTCAGGAAAAAAATGAACGCTTTTATTTTAGAGTAAATTTTTAATAGTACCAAGATAAAATGGGATAGTGTTCGTTAGAAAACCATATTGAATTAAAAATTAAGAGAACAGAAAGAGCAACATAAAATCAAAGGAGATAGTTATGATGATGAGAAGTAATAGTCCAACAATTACGAAGACGAATCCGACAATTAAGAAAAGGGCAGCAGAACCTCGATCAGATGTTCTAATTAAGGAAGATATTGAAAACCAGTTAAGGGCTGACACCCGCGTTTCTAATTACGATGTTGAGGTAACTGTAGATAATGGAGTGGTTATATTGAAGGGTGAAGTTCCATCATATCGAGCTAAAAATGCTGCAAGTGATAATACGTGGACAGTTCCCGGTGTAATGGATGTTATTAATAATCTTAATGTAGAGTACGAAACGGTTACTGTAGAAGTACCCGAAGATGTTGATCTCGCATCAAATGTTAGAGATTCACTGGCATGGGATCCCGACGTAGATGCCACTAATATCAAGGTTTTTGCAGAAAATAATATCGTAACTCTCGAAGGATCTGTTGAATCACTTTGGAATAAATATATAGCTGAAGATTTAGCATGGAACCATATGGGTGTTATTGATGTGAGAAATAAGCTAGTTGTTGTTCCATTTCCAGATATCAAGGATGAAGCAGCTGCCCGAAATATTATGGAATCCATGGATCGTAAAATGGTAGTGGATGTAAATAATATAGATGTCAAGGTCATAAATGGTAAAGCCATACTAAATGGTACTGTTAGAGATGCCATAGACTGGCAGTCTGTTTATAATTCAGCTTTTTATACCAGTGGGATTAAAGAAATCGAAGATAATCTTACGATTGAAGAGATAGAGGAAATGCAAATGGAAAGATCGGCATTGCTGGAAAAAAGGGGGAGGACAGATACCATCATAAAAGAAGAGATAGAGAATCAACTTCAGGCAGATACCCGAATTGCTAGCACTGATGTGAATGTAACCGTTAATGACCGTACTGTTACCCTTACAGGGGATGTACCATCTTATCGGGCAAAAAATGCTGCAAGGGATATTGCATGGTCCGTTCCAGGGGTATCAAATATATTTGATCATCTAGATGTACTTTATGATCAAACGGCAGTGGAGATACCCTCTGATACTGAAATTGCTTCCAATATTGAAAGTTCTCTTTCATGGGATCCCGATGTGGATGCCATAGAGATAGATGTTACGGTAGAAAACGGAAATGTTATTCTGGAGGGTACTGTAGAATCTCTATGGAAAAAATTTGTAGCCGAAGATATTGCCTGGAATAATATTGGAATAGTTGACGTGAAAAATAAACTTGCTGTAGCGTCTCCCGTAAATATTGAAGATAAAGATGCTGTAAAGAACATTGTTGAAAAAATTGACCGGAATATACTCGTTGATGTAAATGATGTTGATGTGGAAGTGCGTGACGGCGAAGCTATTCTAGGGGGCACAGTTAATAGTGTAGATGCTTGGCATGCTGTTTATAGTTCCGCTTTATTCACCAGTGGAATAAAACGAGTGGAAGACAATCTTACAATTGTTTAAGGCTTACTTAACAGTTCACATAGAAATGCCAATCAAAAAACCGCCTTTTTCGGGCGGTTTTTTTGTTTTAAAAATCTACTCTTTTTTGGCTCTCTATAAACGTTATGGTTATAGGGAATTGATGCGTCGTAATAGCTGTTTACACTGAGTCAATAAGAATAAAAAAGGGACATGAAAAACTTTAACAGCCACCGTGTATTCAAAAGAAATGAGAAAGAGCCCAATCCCAAGGGAGAGTATGTTCTCTACTGGATGCAGATCAATCGGCGTTTTCATTACAATTTTGCATTAGAGTACGCAATCGGATGGGCAAATAAGCTTGATAAACCACTTCTGATTTTAGAAGCTTTTTCCTGCGATTATCCCTGGGCAACAGATCGCTCGCACATGTTTATGATGCAGGGAATGAAAGAGCACCTTGAATATGCCCAAGATCAAGATTTAAACTATGTCTCGTTTGTCGAAGAAAAACCGGACCAGTACGAAAAACTACTGAAAGATTTGTCGGCTAAGGCATCGGTATTGGTGACAGATGAGTACCCCGTATTTATCATGCGAAAGAGAAATGAGACCTATCCTAAAGAGATAGATTTGCCATATTATACCGTGGATAGTAATGGTTTAATCCCCTTAGGCCTGACGGATAAAGATCCTTACAGTGCTTATTTTTTTCGTAAAATTATGCAGAAGAATTTTGTGGAAGCATACACAAACCCTCCGCAGAAAAATCCTCTCGGGGAAATACAGAATAAGAGAAAAATTGATTTGCCTGACTCTATTTTTAGTAATATACCTGATGCCGGAGAAGCACTTAATAACATTTCGGAATTTATTTCGGAACTGGATATTGATCACTCTGTAAAACCGATTGATTGGCACGGTGGACGATCAGCTGCGCTGGGAATGATGAGACAGTTCATTAAAGACGGATTAAAGGTCTATGATGAGAAGAGAAATCATCCGGATGAAAAGAAAACGAGTCAGTTAAGCCCTTGGCTACATTTTGGCAAGATATCGGAATATGAAATTGTTAAAGCCGTATTAGAGCATCAACCCGATGGATGGGATTTGAATAGCATTACATTTAATAAAGGATCAACCGGGGGCTTTTTTAATGGCGATCCTAATATAGATGGTTTTTTGGATGAAGTGATTACCTGGAGGGAAGTTGGATTTCATTTTGCACATCACCGCCCTGATTACGATAAGTTTGAAAGTTTACCGGACTGGGTTCAAAAGTCGATGGATAAACATCGTGATGATCCAAGGGAATTTATTTACAGTTATGAAGAGCTCGAGCAATCAAAAACTCACGATGACATTTGGAATGCAGCTCAGACTCAACTTCGGGAGGATGGCATTATCCATAATTACTTGCGAATGCTTTGGGGTAAAAAAGTTATTCAGTGGACACCTGACCCCGAAACGGCTTTGGAATACCTGATCAAGTTAAACAACACCTATGCTATCGACGGGCGTGACCCGAATAGTTATTCAGGAATTTTTTGGTGTTTTGGACGATTTGACCGCGCCTGGCAGGAGAGGCCTATATTTGGCAAACTTCGCTATATGACCAGCGAGAGTACCCGCAAAAAAGTTAAGCTCAAACAGTACCTGAATCAGTACGGTAATCAAAAGTCGCTACTTTAAAATGCTTCCCGAAAGTTATCGGGATCAGCATCTCCCAACGTGGATGGATGAAACAGTACTTATTAACCAGGGGCGTGTAGATTCAAATTATGAGATCGCGGATCAAGCCCGCGATGACGTTGATGCTAAAGATTCTTGATCAACTCAGTGACCAGACGGGCGAAATCATCTTTTCGGCTTTCAGCAGCAATCTTAACTTCGGAGTGATCGAGCTTATCTTTTGTGACACCGGCAGCCATATTTGTAACCATAGTAATGGCAGCTGCAGGAACACTCAGGCGACTTGCTTCCATTAACTCGGGTGCAGTACTCATCCCGACAACATCGGCTCCTAAAACGCGAAATGCACGAATTTCAGCCTTTGTTTCATAGTTAGGACCTTTAACGTAGAGATAAGAACCCCGCTGCACTTCCAAGCAGATTTTGGCGGCCAGGTTTCTAACCTTATCAGCAACAGGGTAATGGTTATATCTGAACTTTTCGCCGTTAAACGCAGCAATAGAATGAAACGGACGAATGATGTCATCAATCACCATTAAGTCACCAACTTTAAAGCTTTCGTTTATAGAACCGGCTGCGTTTGATATGATTAGCTTATCAACATTAAACTGTTTAGCCAGATGAACCGGAAGAACGGTTTTTGAAAAGTCATGACCCTCGTAATGGTGAAAACGACCCGAAAAAGCGAGAACAGTTTTGCCGGCTACGTTGCCAAAAATAAGCTCTCCACTGTGTCCCTGAACGGAAGTGGTGGGAAACTGAGGTATATCATCGTAGGAAATTCGAACCGCATCTTCGATTACATCAGAAAAACTTCCCAGGCCGGAACCTAAAATTACAGCCGAGTCTATGTTTTTCGGAAAACCATTTTCGTACAGATATTCAGCGATTTCGGGAATATAGGATGGGAGAGCCATATCAAACGAGGTTTTTGATGGTGTAACTTTTATGATCGTCAGTATCGATCAATTTAAATACGGGGTGATGAGTTTCATGATAGGTAAGAATTCCATAATCATCTTCGAATGCTTTCTTTTTTAACTCATTCCGTACCTTCATGCTTTGTTTGCCATCAAAATCGTATTTGGCGGCAAAACTTCGGTTGATTCCACCTCTGGTTCCAATAACATCTCCTGCCATTAAAAACTTTTGGTCACCGTTTTCATAAAATAATACCTGAGAATACTCAGTATGTCCACCAATTTTTTTAGTCCGCACATGAGGTATAGGCTCTTCTTCATCACCAAGAAATTCAATTTTCGCTTTTGATTCCACAAAGCTTAAAAAATCGACTTTATCCTCATCCTGTTTTTCAAGTATGCCCAAGAGTTTCTTCCATTCATTTTCTGAAACCCATAATGTTGCATCGGGAAACGTAAGTTCCCAATAGCCACTTTTCTGGCCGGCAAGTCCGCCAATATGGTCCCAATGAAGATGACTTGCAAAAATATCTGTTACATCAAAATCTTCCACTCCGTGGTCAGCAAGATTGGCCTTGATTAGATCAGTTGACGTATCAACTCCAAATTCACCGAGCCCCACATCAAACAGAATATTTCGATCTCCGTCTTTTATCAAAAAAGGGTTAATAGAAAGCTTTAATGCTCCTTTATTGGGTGGGTCATCTCTATCAATCCGGTTGAACTGTTTATCGAGCCCTACCGAAAAGGTTCCTTCATATAAAGGGTGTACAGGAATCGTTTTTTTTGATTGGTTACTCATCAGGTAAATTTCTGGATAAAAACTAAGGGTTGCTTCAAACCTGTCAGGTTTTGTGATATTATTTCAACGTAGCTTTAATTCTCTAAACCTGACAGGTTAGGGTGGACACATTACTATTTTCTTTTCTCTTCATACTTATCATAAGCTTCAATGATATCGCGGACAAGCTTATGGCGTACTACATCATTTTGATCGAGATATACGAAGGAAATGCCATCAATATCTTTAAGAATTTTTTGAATGACAATCAGTCCGGACTCTTGTTTTTTGGGTAGATCCGTTTGAGTTACATCACCGGTAATGATTGCGCGGCTGTTGAAACCGATTCGGGTCAGGAACATCTTCATCTGAATATTTGTGGCATTCTGAGCTTCATCAAGAATGACAAAAGCATTGTTCAGAGTTCGGCCCCGCATATAGGCAAGTGGAGCTATTTCGATGACATTTTTTGCCAGTTGAAATTCGAGCTTATCGTATTCAATCATCTCCTCTAAAGCATCGTATAAAGGCCGCAGATAGGGATCGATTTTTTCTTTCAAATCACCCGGTAAAAATCCGAGATTTTCACCTGCTTCCACGGCAGGCCGGGCCAGGATTATTTTTTTTACTTGCCGTGCTTTAAGTGCCCTAACGGCGAGTGCTACAGATGTGTACGTTTTTCCGGTTCCGGCAGGTCCGATTGCAAAAAGAATATCGTTGGTTTCTGAAGCTTTTACTATGGCTCTTTGTCCTGGAGTTTTAGCTCCAATGGGTTCTCCTGTATGTGTGTGAAGAATTACATCGCCTGATTCCTGTTCAAATGATGATATTTTTTCGCCACTCCCTTCTGCTTTATTTGCAAGTGCAAGAAGAGTCGTGATATCCCCCGGAGTGACTGTACCGCCTCGTTTCGCAATGGATATCATCTCGTTGATGATATCACGCAGTACGTCTATATCCTCTTCAGGCCCCAGGATTTTGATTCGATTTCCCCGGGCAGTAATTTTTGTTTCGGGGAACTCCTTATCTAATTGCGCTAAGTTCTTATCTCCGAAACCAAGTATTACTGTAGGATCAGTGTCCTCAATATAAATTTCTTCTTCTGATACTTGTCTATCTGTCTCGATAACTGTGCGTTTTAAAAATTATGTATTATGTGAATTTAACTAAACAGTTTTCAGGCTTCCTGCATTTGCTTTTTTGTTAAGTTCTTTAATTCTGGAAGGAACATCATCAGCTTTAAAAACACTGCTTCCGGCCACAAGAACATCAGCTCCGGCTTGTACAAGTTTTTGAATGTTTTGGAGTCCGACGCCACCATCAATTTCAATCAAAAAGTTATATCCTTTTTCTTGTTTAATCATAGATAAGGCTCTTACTTTTTCGTAAGTAGACTCAATAAAATTTTGTCCCCCAAACCCGGGATTTACACTCATCAGCAGAACCAGATCAACATCAGCCAGAATTGGTTCCAATACGGAAACGGAAGTAGCCGGATTGATTACAACCCCGGTCATACATCCCTGATTATGAATATTCTGAATGGTTCGGTGAAGATGTGGACACGCCTCATAATGGACAGAAATAAGGTCCGCACCCGCATCTGCAAAAGACTCAATGTATTGATCCGGATTTTCAATCAT
>PWFZ01000392.1 GCA_003555185.1 Balneolaceae bacterium
AAGAGGGGTGGGAGGAGAACTTTTTGGACGGTACAGATCCAACAAGGCATCATTTGAGCTTGCCGGATATTATAATTATTTCGGAAACTTTCTGTATGCTCAGGATACCGGCAGGCCGAGTATTCCCAGAGCAGACTTAAATGAATTTCAATTCATCGGTACACAAGCCACTTTATATGGAGCTGAACTATCCGCTGAGTACCGGTTTTTAAATAATTTTTCGGTAGACGGTAATCTCTCGTATACAATTGGTGACCGTGTTGTACCGGAGGAAGCAAGAGAAGCCACAAATTTAACTGAGGCAAATCAACCGCTTCCGATGATTCCACCGTTTAAAGGAAATGTAGGTATTCGTTACAGTACCAATAATTTTTCATTCGGAACAAGAATGAGAACTGCTGCTGCACAAAACAGAGTTGGGGAAAATGAATCCCCTACAGAAGGATATGCAGTGTTTGACCTGAATTCTCAATACAGGTTTGATTGGAATGGAATGTTACACACCGTCTCCTTAAGTGCGCAAAATATATTTAATGAAGAGTACTACAATCATCTTTCTTTGGTAAAAGATATTTTTCCTGAACCTGGAAGAAGTATTAATTTACTTTACAGAGTTTATTTTTAATCCTGTTACAACTTGTTCTCGTTTCAATTAAACAAAAAGCTCACGCTCTAAGATGAATAACAATAATTATAATGCTATTAGTACTGCTGTAATTCTCGCAGCAGGTATGGGAAGCCGGCTATCTCCCTTAACCGATGATAAGGCGAAGTGTCTGGTAAAGGTAAATGGGAAAACCATACTCGACTCTATCATAGAGTCTCTTGTCCGCTCAGGTTACAAGGAATTGGTTATTGTAACCGGTTATAAGTCTGAGTCCATTCACCGGCATTTTCAAGATACTGAACACCCAATTCAAGTCAGGTTTATTCACAATGAAGTCTACTACTGCACTAATAACATTTACTCCCTCCAGCTGGCATTAAAACAACTCGATAAAGCATTTACGCTTATTGAATCGGATCTTGTTTTTGATAGTGATTTAATGGACTTAATGAAGCAACCGGATTCAATTGCTTTAAGTAGCTTTGACCCGACCATTCATAATGGTACAGTTGCTACACTTTCAGGTAATCATTCTCTTGAAAAATTTTATATAAAGGAATCTGCAAATACAGATAAAAAACTTTACAAAACCGTCAATATTTATTCCTTTTCCCGAAAAACTTCTGCTCTACTTCATCAAAAAATTAGCACTTATATAAGGCAGGATCGTGTAAACTGTTACTATGAATATGCGATCGATGATTTGGTTAAAAGCGGAGATCTAACTCTAAAATTCGCGGATTTTGATCAGGGTTGGTGGGATGAAATTGATTCTCCTGAAGATCTTAAACGAGTTGAGCAGAAAATTAAAGCAACTGACCTTGAATGCGCTTTCTAAAAAACATCGGATCTGCTGATGTAGTTTCCTATAGCACTCAGTGGTTTTTTGGAATACTCTCTGTTGTCGCCTGTTTCTTTGTTAAAAATACCCGCCGTCACATAGTGTTAACTTCTTTTCACGGTGATGGGTATAGGGGAAATACGAAAGTTATTTTTGAGCACCTTCATAACTCAAAAGATTTGCAGGCTGTGTGGCTCAGCCGTAACAAATCAGTAGTAAGAATGCTCAAAAATAAATTCGGAGATAATTCCGCCTTTTTAATTCACTCATTTAAAGGCGTGATGCTGCTTTGCAGGGCTCGTATTATCTGTTTCACCCATGGAACGAGTGATTATCCATTTATGCGACTTAATCGCAATTCTTTATTAATACACACCTATCACGGTCTTCCCACAAAACGCGGTGAGTTTATGAAACCGTCAGGTTCAACCAAAATAAATTTTTTCCATAAACTCATCCTGAATTACAGATTTAGCCAAATCGATTATTTCTTATCCTCTTCACAATTTGTGACAGATATATTTAAAGAACGGTTTGGGTTAGACAAAGACCAATTTTTGAAGACCGGTTTTCCCGCTTACGATCATCTTATACATACCGGTAAATTATCAACGAACTCAGAAAAAGATGAAAAGCTAATTCTATACGCCCCTACTTACAGACGAACTACAAAAACCAAGTGGTTTCCATTTCAGGATTTCGATCTGGATGAACTATATATTTTTCTTGAAGAGAATAATGCACGGATTGGATTACGCCCCCACCCTAATGAATCAACAGGTTTTAATACCTTACTCTCAAAAGGTGAACGTATCTTTCTGGCAGATGACACCATATTTGAAGATATCAATACGCTGACCTTAGCATCTGATGCAATCGTAACGGATTACAGTGGTATTTATTTAGAAGGGTTATTGAAAGATATTCCCCCACTTTTTATTCCATATGATTATGAAAGTTACGAACGTGGATGTCCCTATAACTATCACGATGTTACACCCGGACCAAAAATCAGTTCTCAAAAAGACTTTATGAAGGGATTAAAGGACGCATTATCCGGAGCCGATTCATTTTCAAAGGAGCGTCAGCGGGTTAAGAATCTTTTTTTCTATCATACAGATGGTAGATCAACAGAACGGGTATCGGCACTTTTGAAAAAACACCTTGTTGAAGAACAAAGTATTAATCAGGTAGCCGACTTAGCCTCCTCCGAAATTTCTACAGGCGCATAATAGTTTATAATTAAGTATAGAAATAGATTGGTTAGTTTTACCAGTGCGCTCGATACCAGCAACATACCGGCAACCTCCGCAGTTGCCATTTCAAGCGTCATTGAAAGCTCAATACCTGCCCACATAAAAATAAGATCTTTACTAGGTACAAAGGGTATGCGGTTGACTACAATGATAATTGCCAAAAACGTAAACCAAACAGAAAGTGGAGTAAATGGAATTACAATTGCCCACTGAACAATCAGCAATCCATGGTGGATTAAAAACCTGCCCAAATAAATTGAAAAAATGGTTAAGGTTTTGTTTAGTGGCAGATCAAACAGATAATCTTTGAATCTTCTCAATAAGTAAACAGCTGCCGCAGTTAAAATAACACCAACAGCTACATACAATAAATTTACTCTTCCAATGAACTGTGAGGGTTCAATCTGGCCGGTCATAATCAGTGCCACAATTAATAAAATGGCTACGAGGTATGATGTAAATGCCGAGATAATATTATTATCCCGAATATCCTTAAGTAGGTCAGTTTCTGATTTATTATTCTGCCGACGGCCCCAAACGAACAGGTAGGCTTCGCCGGAGTAACCCATTACCTCTTCGTTATAAACTTTTTTTGTGATAAATGCCTTAAATCCTTCAAACGCTTTAAAATTCCAAATTTGTTTATAGATAATGATTTCGGCAACCGGCAGTGTGAAAAATAGAACTACAAATAATACATAGAACAGTGGTTGGGTCGGAAGAGATCGTAAAACCTCTCCCCACCCTATTCCATGAATTTGATACAGAATCAATCCAACAATAGATAAAACAAAAAGTCTTTTTATGAACTGCTTTCGCTTTTTTGTTAATAGCCTGTCCATTGAATTTTTATTGAAATACTTTTTAAAAAGGCTATTCATTTATATCCGGAAATGACAAATTTATTATTCTTTTAAAAGCTAAGGTCTGTGAAATGAGTATTTTGTGTCAGGTGAAAAACCAATTTTCAAAAACGTGCAACGAATGCCACACTTTTACGTTCGCAGAAGAAGTTATACATAATTATTAATAATGACCCGTTACAATTCGGGACGATCTCCTAACAAAGTTGCTCACAAACTAATAATAATGCTCAAGCAAATTCATTTTAGAAGTGCTTTTTTTACTGGTAAAATCAAGAAAACAGGCTGTTTTTGTGTACTGTTTTTAATCTTTTTTCTTACTGCTAATGCTTCAAACCTACACCACAACACTTCTGATGATGAGCTGAGAAATGTATCTGCAGACAGAATATGGGCCCAAACCCTGGAAGGCAGCTATTTCAATGAGTTCTGGAATTATCAGTTTTATTTTGATAATGGGATGAAACTGCACATTGTATTTTCTGCCGCCAATTTCGGAAGTCTTAAATCACCGGTAACGGGTGTACGGGCAAGTGTTTTTTATCCTGATGGAACCGTTCACCAAATATCGCGTGAATATCCATTAGAAAGATTAGTTCAAGATAAAGAGACTTATACATTTTTATTGAGACCTGATAGAGAAATTTATTTCACTGGTAAGCTTCCGGAAGAACACCGGGTTGTAATGAAGACAACAAAAGACGGAGTGAGCTACGATATTGATATTAGCTTTGAGAATATTGAAAGAGGCTTCATGTGGAATGATGGCAAGTTTCAAATAAAAAATGAAACTGTCGGAATTGTCACTCACATTCCTTTTGCCGATGTATCAGGTCACATTTCCGTGAATGAAAAACATGATAAGGTACGCGGGACGGCTTATATGGACCATACTCACCAGCATCAAACCACTACACATATGATGGATAGCGGATATCGGTTTATACAGCATGAGGACAGAGATAACTGGAATCTTTTATACATGCTTATTCCTGCCAACTCAAAACCTATCGGATATAAATTAAGCAATGAAAAAGGAGAAATAGAGCTTTCCATTGTTGAAGAGTTTTCCTTGGTAGCCGATGGAAAAGCATTTGGAAAAACCTTCCCCAGAATAGTAGACATTACGTTAGAATCTTCTCAATCAATTCGAATAGCCAGAACTGAAGATCAAGAACGTTTCTCTATTTTAAGTGAGCTGAGTTGGATAGCACGTCGTGCTGCACGCACTTTTTTAGGGGGTGAAGTTGTCGATTTCCGTGGTGAAGGCACGTTAATGGAGAGATCAAAAAAACCGAAGCACGGCGATTATAATTTCTTTTTTGTTGAATAGAGTGAATAAACATCTACTGACACAAATGGTGATATCTTTCGAGTTATTCATTGAACTATTTCCTTATTGATTCCCTTTCATTTGTTGCTACTAATCACAGAATAATTTCCACAGTATTTCACTTCTTAAAAACAAGAATCTTCACATAATTTTTGGTATCACTCTCAGTGCTGTAATGGGAGTTTCGAGCATCGCCCCTGCCCTGCCTTCCATATCCAGAGCATTGGATGTATCAACACAGCAAATTGGTCTGCTCATTACTGTATTCACGCTTCCGGGGATTTTTCTAACTCCTGTGCTGGGCATATTTGCAGATCGCTGGGGACGCAAAAGAATTCTGATACCGTCTTTAATGCTCTTTGGCACAGCAGGAGTATTGTGCGGCTTTAGCACAGATTTCGACCAACTTCTCTGGCTGCGATTTATACAAGGAATTGGGGCAGCTGCTTTAGGAACTCTAAATGTAACGCTGATCGGTGATCTTTTCTCAGGAAATGATCGCGCCACCGCCATGGGCTATAATGGAAGTGTATTAAGTGTAGGTACTGCAGTATATCCTGCAATTGGCGGTGCCCTTGCCACCATAGGATGGTTTTATCCATTTTTCCTAAGTGCTCTCGCTATTCCGGTTGGGATTTATGCCGCTTTTGCACTTAAAACCATACCGGCACAAAATGGAAATAGCCTGAGCTCTTATTTCGCCAAAATATCTGATGCTTTAAAAAGTAAAAAAGTCATTGGGCTCCTGGCATCTGCATTCTTGACATTCTTTATTCTCTACGGGGGATTTATAACATTTCTTCCCATTTTACTCGATCAGGAATTTGGTCAAAGCTCGTTAATTATTGGCTTACTCCTTTCAATAACATCTTTCGTAACTGCACTGACAGCCTCACAACTTGGCAGGTTAACACTTCGGTTTACTGAACAGCGGTTAATCCTCACTGCAGCCATTATTTACCTGATTATTTTTTTAACCATCCCCACAATTAGCACCGTTGGAGGCATGATTGTTCCTATAATGTTCTTTGGTGTCGCACAAGGACTCAATATTCCAAGCATTTTAAACCTGCTAACGGGTCATGCACCGGCAGAATTCAGGGCCGCATTTCTATCGGTAAACTGGATGGTAATACGAACCGGTCAAACCGTTGGCCCTTATATTTTGGGACTCGTTTACGTTTACCTTGATATCTATGGCACGTTTTATTTCACAGCCGGAGTAGCTCTCTTATTTGTAATTGTTTCCTCAACTCTCTTAAGGCCCCATTTTAAATAAAAAAACTCCGGGAGATTCAATCCCGGAGTTTTATGCTTTAGGTTCCAGCATAGGAGTGACTAAATAGCTAATCCTTAGGGAAGATTAGCAAATGCTGTACTGTATAGAGAATTTCCCTGTAAAAATGTTACACTTTTTCTGTAGAAGATTCATTTTACGATAATCGACTCATTTTAATTGGTTCAATTTTGTATCATCCGCTTAACTGAATGAATGCTACCCACTATAATTGAACTTCAATAAACACGACCCTATTATCATGAAATTTTTGTTTCAATCACTGTTTCTCTTCTTATTTATCACCGCTCCTGTATTTGCTCAAATGCCCGACGCCCCCGACCGAACAGAGGGTGATGGTCCTTTCGATCGAATGATCATTCAGGGAGTAAATATGATTGACGGTACGGGTTCACCCGCTGTAGGTCCTGTAGATATTGTTATTGAGGGAAATCGAATCACACAAATTGCCACAGTAGGTTATCCGGGAGTCCCCATTAATGAGGATCGCAGACCGGAAGTACGTGCCGGTGATCAGGTAGTTGATGCAGAGGGAAAGTATGTGTTACCAGGATTTTTTGATATGCACGCCCACACCGGTGGCAACGCTCAGGGCACTGTTCCGGAATATGTCTACAAACTTTGGCTGGCACACGGTATCACCTCTGTAAGAGAACCGGGATCATTTAATGGGCTGGACTGGACTCTCCGCCATGCACAAAAAAGTGAAGAGAATTCTATTACGGCTCCTAGGGTATTTCCCTATGTCGGTTTTGGGCGGGGACATGATGGCCCAATTTTAACAACAGATCAGGCCCGGAATTGGGTTCAGTCTATCGATGAACAGGGCGCGTTGGGAATTAAATTTTTTGGCGCCAGACCTGCCATTATGGAAGCTGCTCTGGATGAAGCGAATCAACGCGGTTTGGGCTCAATGACCCATCACGCGCAAACGCATGTTGTGTACGCAAATGTGAGTAAAACAGCAGATATGGGTCTGCGTGGTATGACTCACTGGTACGGCCTGCCGGAAGCACTATTCACCGATCAGGTTATACAAGACTACCCACTCGATTATAATTACGGAAATGAGCAGCATCGTTTTGAAGAAGCCGGTAAACTATGGAAACAGGCAGCACCGCAAGGCAGTGAAAAATGGAATGAGGTAATGCAACAACTGCTTGATCTTAACTTTGAGATTAACCCCACGTTTTCCATCTATGAAGCCAGCAGAGATCTGATGACCCAGCGAAGAGCCGAATGGCACGAGAGATATACACTGCCCTCCCTTTGGGAGTTTTATGCACCGGACAGACGTGCTCACGGCTCCTATTGGTTTGATTGGGGAACTGAACAGGAAGTAGAATGGAAAGAAAACTACAGAATATGGATGCAGTTCATCAACGAATATAAAAATCGGGGCGGAACAATTACCGTGGGTTCTGATGCAGGCTACATCTACAAACTTTACGGGTTTGGCTATATACAGGAACTGGAGCTTTTAAGAGAAGCAGGTTTTCATCCACTGGAAATATTTCAGTCAGCATCCCTGAAAGCTGCTGAAGTGTTGGGAGTTGATGATGAGCTCGGCACCATTGAAGTTGGAAAACTGGCAGATTTAATCATTATCGATGAAAATCCTCAGGCAAATTTAAAAGTACTTTATGGAACCGGAGCGATACGGGTGAATGAAAACAACGAAGCTGTACGGGTTGGTGGGATAAAATACACGATTAAAGATGGAATCATCTTCGATGCAAAACAGCTATTGAAAGATGTTGAAGAGATGGTCGATACATCGAAAGAAGAGAATGATTTTAAAATTACTCAACCCGGTTTAGACTATTAATCATGAAAATGTACAGATTATGAAATCGATACTACTTACGATACTTCTATCAACATCTTTACTGCTCATTGTCCCTGCTGTTCAGGCTCAGGATAGCGGTTTTGGAATTGGTGCCAGCATTGGTTCGCCCGATGGCATCAGTTATAAAATCTGGACTTCAGAAAGCTCTGCACTTGCCGGGGCAACGAGTTTTACCCTCAGTGAAAGTGCCTCCAGCTTTTATACCCATTTAGATTATCTGAAACATACCATAAGCGAAAATCTTGATTGGGAAATAGGGTACCTCTCCTTCTATTATGGCGGTGGTGCGCGATTTATATGGCGTGAAGGCGGACCC
>PWFZ01000398.1 GCA_003555185.1 Balneolaceae bacterium
ATGGAAAATTAAATGACTCGGAAGTATCTCTGCGCAAGCAGATGGACTTCTCTCTACCGCTTGGGTTCTCAGCTCTAACCAATAAAATAAACCGCTATGTAGACAAGTTTGTAGTTTCGATTTTGCTTCCTGCAGCCGCCTACGCTGAATACACAATTGGTGCCCAGGAAATGCACATCATTAGGGTAATTCCGTTTGCAGTTGGTTCTGTATTGATTAGCCGGTATGTAAGCCTGCAGCTAGACTCCAAAAAAGAGGAACTGCTTGCTTTATGGTACAAAGGTGTGGAAAAAGTGAGTCTCTTGGTAATTCCGCTCACCATACTCTCCGTAATTATTGCACCTGACCTGATTTCTCTTATCGCAGAATCAGAAGGAACAGACTACTCTAATGCAGTATTACCGTTCCAAATTTATAATCTAATTGTACTGATGAGAGTAACACACTATGGCAGTATACTGCAGGCTTTTGGGGATACGAAAGGGATATTTTATGTGAGTCTTAATCTGGTCGCTGCAAATATTATACTCAGTATCCCATTTACGATTATGTGGGGAATAAACGGAACAGCTTTTTCCACTCTGATTGCCAATTTCTACAATTGGTTTGTGGTACTGCACAGAATTAGCGGACATATGGAATTACCAATCTCCAAAGTTCTCCCGTTTCCATTTTATTTTAAAGTGTTGGGTACGTCGGTACTTGTAGCTATTCCAATGTGGTTCGCCCGGTTTAGCTTCCTTGACCCTGAAATGATTATTCGCGGTCTAACTTTCAGTATTATTGGATATCTGCTTCTATTTAGTATTGCGGGCACTCTGTTGAAAGTAATAACTACGGATGACTGGAGAAAATTTAAGGACTGGATAATGCTTAAATTTTTAAGCAGGAGTGATTCTACATAAGGGCTATCTGGTGAGAATGGATATACCTTTATCCGTTCTCAACTTTATTATATTAAACGATGGGTATTCCCGGAGCCATCTATTTACAATAGCTTCTTCCTGCTTTCTTTTTGTGTCGTGAATGATAATTGTACATTTTTCGGAAAGATGATCATTGAGAAACGGCAGTGCAGGATACCGGGCCATCTTTTCAGTTTTAACGGGTGGGCCATCAACAATTAGAAGATCAATTTTAGTTTCAAAGTTAATAGAAGATAAATCGTACCAGGTTTGTATGGATCCATTTATTTCAGCTTCTTTCAAGGGAGCAATTCGTATTTCTACAAAATTCTCCAAGTCGTGTAATTTAAGCTCATTTTTGGTGACGTCGGCATAATCAGCATCATGGTCAATACTTAGGACTCGTCCTTGTGGATGATACTTTTCCAAGGCATATCCATTAATTAATGTTGTAATACCGCTACCTAACTCTAAAATTATGTTGGGTTTACTTCGAATAATCTCTTTCAATACATTTACAGCAAGTTCCGGTGTAGCCGCCCATCCATTCATAGGTGGCATTGGTGCCCGAAACGGAAGCAAATTCTGCAATTCACCAATCGACTGAATTTTATAATGCTGATATTCTAACCCTTCTTTTTGTTGATTATATTGGTGAAATATGGCGAGAAGAATGGAAAATACCGTGAAAAAGAGAAGTGAAAACAGAAGAAGAAAACCTTCTAAAAAGGCAATTGAAACTGCTGATAGTAGAACATACAAAAATAGAGTTTGAATGATATAAGGCCAATCAGCATGTTTTATTTTGGACTGTAATTTTAAAAATGATAGCATGTTTTCATATTAAAAGTTTCTTTTTAGTCCAATAACAACGATTTGTAAAGCTTCTCGATTTTTTGAACCTGAGTGTTGATGTTGTGTTCCTTCTCTACAATTTTGCGGCCATTGAGGCTAACTTTTTTTACTAACTCCGGGTTTTCTACCAATCTTATAATTGCTTCTTTAATTGCGGTGGGGTCTCTTTCAGGCACCTGAAGTCCTGTTTCTTCATTTATAACTAATTCCGGTAATCCTGCATGATCAGAAGCAATAGCAGGTATACCTGTAGCCATTCCCTCTACCGTTGTTTGTGGAATTCCTTCCCTGTCCCCGTCTTTGGCCTGTACGCTTGGCACAATTAACATGTCATGCTTATAAAGCTGATTGATAATTCCTGTGTTATCGGTAAACCCTTTGAAATGTACGTGGCTTTCGATACCCAATGATTTGACTTCTGCTTTTAAAGCATCTAATAACTCTCCATCACCAAAAATATTCATTTTAATATCGGGCATCTGTTCCCGTAGCATACTTACAGCTTTTAGGGCATATGTAAAGCCTTTTTTCTCAACAAGACGTCCAACCATCATAATTTTTGGTGTCGCTTTTTCACGCTGTTCAAATCGGATATCATCAATGTTTACTGCAAGTTTTATGGTCTGAATTTTAGCATTATCAAACCCAAGTTTATCAAGGTTTCGATTCATATCTTCCGAGCCGGCGATGGCGCAATCCAGGTGCTTTTTAAGCCTTTTATAACGAGTGGTCCATCCAAACTCTTGCGGAAGCCTGATCACATCATGTCCATAAAAATTGACGATAAATGGAACGTTAAATTTTTTTATTAATGGGATGAGCCGGTATGAATCAAGACCAAAATGTCCATGAACGATATCAGGTTGCTCTTTTTTAAATACATCATACAGAAAATCCGGACTGCTGTTTAATTTAAGACGGGTTGTATTTTTAAAGCCTGAGATACCTTTTTTAGGCATTTTATAAACATTCAATCCATCAGTAAAAGCCCCTTTGTAACAGGTTGCAATAACGGGTTCGAACTCCTGATGATTTCTAACGAGCCGGTCTATAAATGTTTCTGAGCGGTTTAAGTAGGTGGTTTTAAAGTGTAAAACTTTGCGCATTTTTGTCTTTTTATCATTGACTTTAAATGGTAGATGCGAATATAAAGAAATTGTATAGCGTTAAAAGAATATTTGTGCAGAAATGTTATCTTGAATGCGATATGAAGAGAAAAATCATCAAAAGAGTGTTTCTGTTTTTTATAATATATCTGCCCATTCAATATGGTTTAATAGGAGTTGTAGGATATTATCATAGTGAGCCGTGGCCATCGTTTGCTTTCCCTGGATTCAAAAGTGTTTATGTACATGATGACGGCTATAAAATAGAACAGACCCGTTTCGTATTGAAAGATTCTGTGAATGATGAAGTTGTTGAGCTTTCTCCCAACCAGTTTTTTCCGGAAATTCCACGCTCTATGACATCAGGTTTTATCAGGGCTCGTTTTTCCGACCAAAAAATGATTGAGTCTTATGATGATAATACCCGTATATGGATGATAGAAAAAGCCTCAAACATGGCCGGTTTTGATGTAGATCAACTGTCAGTACACCATTTTGCAGAATATTTTAGCAGGCAAAATGATCAAATGGCACTAGAGCTAGACTCAGTTAGTACTATTCATTATTTCACGATTGCAGATAACAGAAATGATGAATACTAGGTTTGAAAACTGGATCTTTAACAGCTATTCACCCACTGCAGGTGGGCTGGCACTTTACCGTATATTTGCCGGTCTTTTTTTCCTGATTTTTTTATTTCCAGATTATGATCTTTATTCCACTTTGGCTCACCTTCCGAGTGCGTTTTACACGCCCCCTCCCGGGCCTATGATGTTATTCGATAACTTTCCGCCTGAAATCTTTTTACGGTTCGTACATGGTCTGTTGATGGTATCCTGGGTAGGTGTGTTAGTGGGCTATAAAACCAAATGGTCCTCTATTTTAGCGGGTTTATGTATGCTGATTTTGCAGGGATTTATGTTTAGCCTCGGGAAAATAAATCATGAAATTCTTTTGGCAGCTTCTCCAATTATCATGGCGTACAGTAATTGGGGGACGGCTTTTTCTGTAGATTCAACTCTTGGGGAAAAAGAAGAATCGGTTGAAGGATGGCCGCTGGTACTTCTTGCGCTTTTTCTTGGATTCATGATGTTTACCGCCGGCTTTCCAAAAATACTGGGTGGTTGGCTGGATCCATCAACCCAGGCAACCCGGGGACACCTTTTTAACCAGTTTTTTGTCAGGGAACGACAAGAATTCCTTGCTGAATTTGCCGTTCGGTTTGATGTTGCCTTTGTTTGGGAGTTTTTAGACTGGGCAACCATCATTTTTGAGATAGGGTTTTTAATTGCCGTATGGAAAGCAGCGTGGACTCGTCTATTTATCTGCTTTGCAGTTATTTTTCACTTTTCAACAATGATGACTCTAAACATCCCTTTTTTAGTCAATTTTTTAGTGTATGCAGCTTTTATTAAATGGGATTTTGTATTTAAGTCTTTGAATAAATTCCTGGCTTATATGTCAAATAAAAAATTTGGTGTGATGAATGAGGATAAATGGGTGTGGTTGGTAGCGATTTTTGTAGGGGCACTATTTTTGATACTTCGTAGCCTTAGTGATGCGGGATATTTATTGACTCCCGCTGAACCATCTCTTCATGATGTAGTTCTTATTTCTACAGCCGTTATAATTGTTATTGGTCTGGGGGCAAAGAAAATTGTGGGTACAGTCAAATCCACTTCTTCATAAATAGCGGCGTTTTATTTACGTAACGGTCGATCAGTAAATACCACGGAAACCCTACGAGGATCAACTGAAACACAAAAGCATCAAACCGAATATTCATTGTAAGGGTAATTCCAAAGTGCATTCCAATTAGGAGTAAAGTGGTATAGGGGCGAAGCTTTTTCCACCACATTGTAAAACCAATCAGCTCAGTCATCCAGCCTATCAACAATATAAGGGATGCCATTGCAGTGCTTTGCAGTGCCAGAGTTTGCAAAATATTTGGGCTGTAGATTCCTTCGCGGGATAAGATATCAATGCTCTTTTCACCGATCCAAAGCCATAGATGGCGACCATCGTACCAGTTAATTCCGGTGCCCACCAATTTCGCGAAAAAAGCGGATGTATAACCAAGTCCTATAAAAAAGATGATTGACCCCATTACAAATCGCGGCATCTGTTTTTTGTCAGGGAAAAACCAGGCGCCGATAGCAAAACATAATACGGCCATTCCAAT
Organism: Balneolaceae bacterium; assembly: GCA_003555185.1. Classification (GTDB taxonomy): domain Bacteria; phylum Bacteroidota; class Rhodothermia; order Balneolales; family Balneolaceae; genus SW132. Next base: position 5,049 of record PWFZ01000398.1, read on the forward strand.
AAGGTTTTGGCTATGGGGTATTTCACCCTGAGAAAATCGGATTACATATTGAATGTGAAGCAAAACCATCACAACCATGTACTGCCACTTAAATCCCAGCCGGAAGAACGCTGCTACAGATAGAATGGTGATAAATCCGGCAATGATCAGCGCAAGGTTATAATCAAAAAAGATTGAAGCATCCATATAGTTTGCAAGGCCGAGTGGCAGTACGACTTCAATATTTCTGAATTGAGTGTAAATACCCCATTCCCAGGCAAATTTGATTGTGTAAAACAGCACAAACAATTCGAAAAGTTTGAAAAATATGACCTCGCCCGGAGTTTGATCACGATCGGGTTCAAAAAGTTGATAGGATAGTTTATCGGTCCAGTTCATTATTCCCCCTAAAATAATCCGATTCCGGTAAATTGGGGTTCAGTTCAGTCGCACCGGATGAAATTTTTATAAAAGGTATTATACGAATTGCTATAGAATCGGCCCCTATTAGCTCACCTTTAACTTTTGATACCATCCATTGCCGATCACCAATCACATTTGATCCAAACATCCCAATGAGTGCATTTCGACGTGATCCTGTCCAGTTTTCTGTTTTAGAAACAAAGTTAGAAAAATCGATTTGATCCACATTGTAGTACCCAACAGATACAACATCTGCTGTACGATCATCAAGGGCATGAACTTCCCACATTTCATTCGCATCGCGGTCTGTTACATCAATGACCATTGCTCGGGTCCATGGGTTACCGGCTTGAGAAAACATTGGATAGATGCTGAATGGCCAAAACTCCCCTTCATGAGATGCCACTAAAACCGTATAGATCAGAAGCGTAATACCAATAATCTTTAGGCCACGTTTAGCAGATGATGTATTCATAAAATAAATTTTCAGTTTTGTATAAATAACCAATATCGGGAACTTACAATATGTAAAAGCATTTAATATGAAATAGTTTTTATGTTGGCTCAATACTCTATCGGATGTCAAGTCGTTGGCTAATAAATTTATAAATATTCATTGAATAAACCTGAATAAGTGAAGCACTTTTATCTCTTTCTCAGTATTGCTCTACTCTTTATACTCAGCATGAGTAACGCCACGGCTCAAAATCGAAGTGCAATCAATTCTATTGAATTTGGGCAGAATGGTGTGGTCTATTTGGAGGACTTTCAACACTACGGGGTTGGCTCATTACCAGATGAGTGGTATAACCGTGATGGTGATAACATTCCGGCAACCTATGATGAATCGCTGAGACGGGATTACAAATACAGAGTTCTTGAAGAAAGAGGAAATAAGTTTTTGCGCTTCGAGGGAATTCAGGCAAAGCATCTTAATTTTCCTTTATTAGATAAAGAGGGTTTGAATATACATGAAACACCACTTTTACGCTGGGATTGGCGAATACATAGTATACCTGAAGGAGGTGATGAAAATAGCAACAACAGAAATGATGTGGCTGCCAGCGTTTATGTTGTATTCGATACAAGCAGGATTCTCTTTCAAACGGTTCCGGTATCTATTCGCTATACATGGAGTTCAAAACATCCCGTAGGATCAGAGTTTTCAAAACTTCGGGGCCGACAACGCATTATGGTAATAGGAACGGGAAAAGAAGGGTTGGGAGAGTGGAAAACATTCGAACGGAACATTGTTGAAGACTATCAACATTTTTTTGGCGAAAAACCACCAAAAAGACCTATTGCATTGCTTATATTAAGCGCTTCGGATGATACTAAATCTTATACAAAAGCTGACTACGATAATTTTGAACTACATCCGATCGCTAACTAACATTTCCGATAATTCAGAAGATTATAGTTATAAGCTTTTATTTTTGCTGCCGTCCATTTTATGAAACAATTAATAGAATCTCTTACACCGCTTATCCGCTTAAATATTAAGCATCCTTTTTGGGTGATTGTTATAGCAATATTATTGGCTGTGGTAGCAGGTAATTATGCTTTAAAGCTGAAAATAGATACAGATATTGCTAATCTATTACCTTCTACAAATCCCAATGTACAGGCATTGGAAAGGCTACAGGATATCTCAGGAGGTGAAACTGAAATGCAGGTGGCCATTAAATCTCCAAGTTTTGAGGCTAATGTTGAGTTTGCAGAAAAGATTGTTGAAAAAAGTGTAGAGCTACATTATAATCGATATAATGCACCCTTTTTTAATCGGGCTGAATTCCGAAGAGATACTGAATTCTTAAAAGATAATGCTCTCTATCTGGCAACGATGGAAGAGCTGACGGAAATCACTGAATATTTACAAGACGAAATCGATCAGGCACGGGCAGAGGCCAATCCGTTTTACGTAGATTTTGATGACGATTTTGATGACGAAAATGGAGAGGTTGATGAAGATGATTTAAGCAGTTTTCGGGATAGTTACGATGAGTTGGTACCCTCAGAATATCCTGTTAATGAAGATAGCACCCTGGTTATTGTTACACTTTATCCTTCCGGTTCACGAAGTGATACCAGGTACCTTGAAGATATGTTTGAGGAGTTCGGTCAGCTGGTTGAATCGATTAATCCGGCATCTTTTCATCCCGAAATGGAAGTTCAGTTTGGGGGGCGGTTAAAGCGTCACCTTAATGAACTCGACTCTATAATGAGTGACGTAATGAATAGTTTTGCCCTGGGGTTTTCCAGTGTAATTCTGTTGGTGTTATTATATTTTTCAAGTAAAAAATATATCAATTATAGAAGAAGCGACCGTGCATTGCAAACCCATAGTTTTGCGTCGCATTTAATAAGGGCTCCGGTCCCCGTATTGGTTATCGGGGTCCCACTATTGATCAGTTTGATGTGGACATTTGGGCTTACCTATGCATACCTGGGTGTATTAAATACAATGACTTCAGTACTCTTTGTGATCCTTTTTGGGTTAGGGATTGATTATGGGATTCATTATTACGCCCGATATATCGAAATGCGTGCTGATGGGACTTCTGTCACAGATAGCCTGATTCAGTCTTACAATAAAACAGGATCGGCTATTATAGTAAGTGCTTTAACAACGGCATTTGCTCTTTTTATACTGATGTTTGCAGATTTTCGAGGGTTCTCAGAATTTGGATTTATTGCGGGAACAGGAATTCTGTTTGCACTTTTCTGTATGCTCTTTGTAATGCCGGCACTTTTGGTGATTTTCGAAAAGTGGAATTGGATATTATTGCTTCCCAGATCAGAAAAAAGTCTGCAGAAGCCTCTATTTCGAAGATTTCCA
>PWFZ01000404.1 GCA_003555185.1 Balneolaceae bacterium
CGCGAGGGGAGTTCGTAATTCCGACAAGTAACATTATTGGTTCGCTGGTATTGGTTTTGCTACCTGTGTTGATGGGGATGTTTCTTCGCGCGAAATCGCGGGTCTGGGCAAAAACCGCTGAAGATACGGCCGGATTTATGGGGATTATTGTGATTTTGTTTCTGATAGTAACTGCCTTTGTTCGTCATACCGGATTGTTACTGCAAACTCCCATGGAAATTTACATTTCGGCTCTTTTGGTTGGCCTTCTTGGATTCCTGTTTGGCTACTGGATGTCGTGGGCGTTTGGGTTATCACCGATTTTTCAGCGAGCCATATCCCTCGAAACCGGCATTCAAAACGGACCCATTGCGTTTGCCATTATACTGCTGAGTTTTGTTGATCCTGTTGAAAGCCAAATGCTGTGGCTGGCCATTCTCTATTCCACATTTATTGTAATCACATCATCATTCATTACGCTCTACTACCGCCGGGTTGGAAAATTTGACCACGAGGTCTACAAAAACACATCCATCCATAACCGGTTGTTTGGCGAAGAATACGTTACCGGCTACCCGGATGGCTTTTTACCGGCAAGAATTTCAAATGACCCAAGTCAGGGTTCAACACCGGCACAGAAGAGAGGGTAATTTAGTTCAAAAGTCATTGAGGAAAATCTCCCATCGAGGGGGGATCATTCTGTTCGTCCAGAACAGAATGCGAGGGGTGTTCCGGGCTGCATTCTAAAAAGGGAAAATATCAATTGATATAGACTAAGACGTTGAATACAAAGACAATTTTGATATTTTATAATTGGAGCGCCGAAGTAACACCTAAGCAATTTTTAATTAAAATCGGTGAATTATGAGCACCTTAAGCGTACGTTTACCCGACTCAATGCACAAAAAAATACGTGAGTTGGCAAAAAAGGAAGGTATATCTATGAATCAGCTTATAAATTCTGCTGTTTCTGAAAAGCTTGCTGCTTTAATGACAGTCGAGTATTTAAAAGCTAAGGGAGAATTAGGTTCAAGAGATAAGTTTGAAAATGTATTATCAAAAGTACCAGCCGATAAACCGGAAGAAAGGGATAAGCTTTAGTTAGATCTCCCATCGAGGGGAGATCATTCTGTTCGTCCAGAACAGAATGTGAGGGGTGTCCTGGGCTGTCTTCTAAAATGATTGTGGCCCTGCTACCACAGGGACATGGCCTGTTTTCAAAACAGAGAATGATTGTCTTTTGACTCTTTCTGCCACTGAATAACATTATATATGAAAGCAATCAGGCCGCTTCCAAGAAAAAACCATCCGAGATAGGACAATACCTGCATTTCATTCGTGACTAAAATACTCCCAATAATCATCCAGGATAGAAAGAGTAAAAATTGAGCTTTTTCTATTCATTTATATAATATTCAGTTTTGAGTTAAGCCGTTTCTGGTGATGAACTCCTGAAGCTCATCAAAACTCCAAAGCAACAAACTCGTCCACGTGAGCCGCTTGTTAACGCAAACTTGTAGTCGATTTGGGAGGATCTTGTCGGACATACCATACGGTTTGTATATAGATCGTATTATCTTCTTTACGTATCCGGTAGATTACACGATAGTTGCCAAATATCAGTTCACGCAAATTCGGCTCATTATATTCGGGTACAATACGTCCTGATTCTGGCTGCTCAATAAGCTGATCAGTTTTTTTGATCACTTCTAAAGCCCACTTTTCAGTAGTGTCTACATCATCCCGGGCGATATAGTCGACTAACTTGTTGAGCTTTAGTAGTGCCTGATTGGTCCAGACTATTTCCACTTAGCAAGATTTTCTTTTATCTGTTTTTTCGCTTCCTCATGAGATACGACATCACCTCTTGCAATTTGTCGTTCTGCTTCTATCAGCTCTTCCATTAAATCGATCTTATCAATCATACTTTGATATTCAGTCACATCCACTAAAACCGCAGCACTTTTTCCGTGCTGAGTTAAAACAATGGATCGCTTCTGTTTTTTGATCCGTTCAATAAAATCAGCCGCATGTTTACGGAATTCGGAAAGTGGCTGGATATCTTGATCTAATTCTATTCGTGCTGTGGCCATAATAACGGTTTCTTTAAAAGTATTTCTAAAGTACAAAATTAATACATAATGAGGTAACGAATAGAAGAGACTTACGGTATTTGAGAAGGTGGCGTTAACCTGTATTTATCCGCTATACTCCCGACAAACTAATAGTCCAAGACACAACTACTGCAACTGTCGTAGGATTTTGTGATGGAGGATCCAGCCCACATTTATGTTAGAAGATGCCGGCTCGGAGACCGGCATGACTTCTTCCCATTGCCGCATAAAAAAGACCTCACAGGTTTTGAAAACCTGTGAGGTCTGATATCGATACAGTTAAACTGTTAAATTTTACCCTTCTAAAATACTCTCAATTCGTTGCTGCACATCCTGCAGGTGAACCCGTGTGGTTCGGTTTGATGTTTGATTCACGGATCGGTCTACCTGGTTTTTCAACGTTTGGAGTTCATCACGCAACAGGGCTTTGATGTCACTGCCATGCACGCTGCTGTTCTCATTTTCCATCAGACTTTGAACACTGCTCAAATACGAACGCTGCAAATTCCGACGATAAACGTCAATCGCGCTGTTGGATGGTAGTTCACTCCAGACGCCATTTCTGACATCCTCAAGCATCTCTACAATGCTATAGGCATCATCGCCTCTGAATGATTCATCTTCAATCAGGCGAATCATCCGTGAGGAGTTCATTACCGTGGAGAGGTGGCGCCCTTGCAGGTTTTGAATCCGTTCAATGGCACCTGCATGTTCAATATTACGAAGGATTGTTTCTTCCAACAGCCATTCAGGCGTTGAGAAGGCGTGATCAACCATAAAGGCCATCGCTTTTTTCTGATACTCTTTATTTACGGGTCTGTATACGTTTCCTTCCTGATCGGTTGCAATTCGCTCCCTATGCACACCGCCAATATTTACAATCACATGATTCACGTAGCGGTTCCACTGACCAATCAGCTCGCCGTAAATTTCCTGTAAATCATCATAACCTTGTCCCGGGCGAGAAGTCCACTCAGCAAGGTGTGGGGTAACTGCCATTAGATTCATCATTCCGTATGTGGATGCCTGAACAGGATCATCAGAAAGCGTTTCGGTCAGCGCGGAAGGGTCGTACCCGGTGGATTGACCAAATCGATACATGGGGTCGTCAGCCTTGTCGAGAATCCATTGGTTTAGTGTGGGGATTTCATCTTCAGGAGTTTTGGCATCAGGAATAACACGGTACCCCCAATTGATGGCATATCTGTCATAAGGTCCAATTTTTCGAATAAATCGCTCAACGCCGTCACCCGGCTGGGCAATGTAGTTTTGACGGGCATAATCCATAACCGATGCGGATACACCATATTCTGCTGTAAAATCAGGATCACGAAGAGACTCGACCGGATAGGAGTGGTTTGCCTTCATGTTGTGGGGCAGCCCGAGAGAGTGGCCAATTTCATGAGCGATAACCTGCCGGATAGCTTCTTTAAGGTACTCATCATCAACGAAGATGCTTCGGGCTTTTGGATTTGCAGCTCCGGTTTCGAGCATCAGACGATTTCGGTACGATCGGATATGGTTGTGGTACCAGATAATATCACTGGCGATAATTTCTCCGGTTCGGGGATCGGTGGTGCTGGGTCCGGTTGCATTCCGGGTGGTATTGGCAATCCATCGAACCATATTATATCGAATATCTTCCGGCTCAAAATTTGGGTCTTCCTCTTCCGTAGGGGGAAGTTTGGCTTTGATAGCATTCTTAAATCCGGCTACTTCAAAGGCTTCGTTCCAGTCTTCAACACCATCAATAACGGTCTGTACATATTCATCGGGAGTTCCCGGGTCAACGTAATAAACAATCGGTTTGATGGGTTCTACCAGTTCGCCACGCGCATAGGCTTCAGGGTCAGATGGCTCTAGTCTCCAGCGGCGAATCAGTGATCGTGTAGCAGCTTTCTGCTCGGTTGAACCGAAATCCAGCTGATTTACCGTAAACCATCCAACACGATAATCATGATGACGGGGTTTCATGGGCTCCTTCGGAAGCAGTACCATAGACTGGTTCATCAAGAGGGAAATAGTATTTGTTCCGCCGGATGAGGGTGGGTTCATCGCCTCGTAGGTCATTACGTGACGGGCTTCCACATTTTGTGGAAATGTTCGAACCGTATCAATATAGCTGCGGTTGGCATCGAGACGCCGAACTTCATACATACTTCTCAACCGGCCATTTAGTCCGGAAATAGCCTGCACATCATTTTCAAAAAGGCTGTTGATTTCGAAAACGGTTGTGTTGTTATCCGGCCCGATTGCTTTTATATCAAATGTGGTGATGACCGGCTCAAAATTATTGGCACGAACAGAGCGTGATATAGGAAGGGAATCTGCTGCAACACTATTGTAGGAACGCTGACGGATAACCACTTTGCCCCGTACCTTTTCAAATGCAATAACCTGCTCTGCTGTTTTTGATCCACTGCTTGTAAAACCAAAAAAGTTGGAGGGAACAGATGCAACCCGACTGACCATCAAAAAGTCGCGGCCCAAAAGAGAATCAGGAATTTCGTAATAAATTTTATCGCCCACATAGTGGACATCCACCACACCACTGCTGGTTATGGCATCGGAAGTAATAAGATTGTTGTAATCAGTTGTTGGAGAGCTATCGGCTGAATCACCTGTAAGAGATTCAGTGGTTTGGCAAGACAGGACAAATAGTCCGGCTAACAGAATGGTAGAAAATTTTGTAAATAAGTGTCTCATAATAGAGCAGTTGGATTTGATGTGCGTGAGCGAAAAAAAATCGGGATAAGAATATAAACTCTGTAATGGTTAGACGGTAGTTATGAAATGTTAAACTTAGCCTAATTCTTCAAATGAATCTCCTTTGCATAAATCCAATCACCAAAAACGGAATCATCATAATTCCCGGCATTTGCTGCAACATTGAAAATGACCGATTCTGAACGTTCAGGAGCATTCCAGGTGAATGTCCAGCTGACTTCTCGTTCTGCCGTTGGGCTCGTCCCTTCGCGTGAGTGTTGCAAATACTGAACTTCATCACTGATAGAGGGGGTAAGCATTAGATGATCTCCCGTCCACTTAAACTCACCGGCTTGTGTTCCATCTTCGAACCGTGCTGTCATTTGGAAGCCGCCAATTTCGAGATGTTCACTTTCTACAGTGACGGTAATATCGTACGATTTTCCGGGTTTGAAAGTGTTGTCCACACCTTCTACCATTAAACTTCCACCTTCCTGATTTAGGTCATAATCAAAATGGCATGAGTGACAAGTCTGTTCACCAAAACCTCCGGTAAAGGGACCATCTAGGTGTTCTGGGTTGAAATCTTCACCAGTCGTAATTATCATTTCCGATTCCTTTTCCGGCATGGATATTCCCACGAAGAATGGGAAAATGATGATGGAAAATAGTTTGATGAAGGTTTTCATAGAAGAGATGAGTGACAACTTGAAATCGTGATAAGAGTTAGGATGTTAAAAGTCCCCCTTTGAAGGGCTCATTTTTTGAACGCGTAAGCGAAAGGCGAACGCAGTGAGCAGGGGGGATGACTGGATGCACGTTGACTTGACTCACATACTTATTATATTTTCGTCCCCTTATTTTTCATCCCCCATAGCCCCCTTCAAAGGGGGACACTCATCAACTAATTTTAATATTATGATAAAAACTAATTCAATACTGCGCGCCCAATATGCCCGGTGTCGGTACCAAACCAAAGCGAACTGGTTTTGGCATCGAAATCCATGTGGCGGATAGACCCACTTGCAGTAGCGATTTCGCGTGATGCGACAAATTGTTCAGTTTTTGTGTCGAAAGCGACCAATTTGTTGGGTTCCAGCCCACTTGCAGAAAGCCAGATACGATCTTTATCATCGGCTAATACAGCATAAGGCCGTGAACTTGCGCCATCAGGCATATCCCATTCTTTTATGGAACCGTCTTCGGGATTATACCGTCCGATGATACCATCTGCATAATCGCCATACCAAACATTTCCATCAGCGGTAACATCAAGCCGGCGCGGGCGGATATCTTCGCGCGGGAGTTCAATTTCTGTCAGTTCCATGGTTGCGGGGTCGACCGTTGCAATTTTGTTGGTTCCAAAAAGGGCAATCCATGGGCGTTCGCCATCAGGACTCATTCTAATTCCATATGGCCGTGCGCGTTGGGTGGGTACCGCAATTACATGTGATTCCCCGGTTGTGACATTAAAATGTCCCACTCCATTTCCACCCTGGGCGGTAAACCAGATGTTGCCATCCTTGTCAAAAGCGAACGTATGAGGGTCACGGGCGTGATCATCATCCATCATATACTTGGTGATTTCTCCGTTTTCAGGATTCATCTTTCCGATATGGCGCGCTCGATTTCCGGCATACCAAACAGTTCCATTGTCTGCCACAACTACTGTATGAGGGCCGGCACCATCTTCAAGAGGGAGGTTCCGAAACTCTTCTGTTTCAGGATTGAAATGACCCACGTAATGCTCACGCTGCCCGGCAAAAAAGACGGTTCCATCCGGTGCCACAAAGGGATCTCGTGTGCGTGTTTCATCAAATGGGACATCCCATTCATCCATTGATATTATGATTTCGGATGTCTTGTCGCTGATTAAAGTTGACGACTCAGAATCAGATTTATCAGAAAGGCCTATCCATGTAAAAAGGAATAAAATGATAAGTATAGATTTCATAGAAATCTCCGATGATTAAAATTTAATGGTTTAACATCAAAGCAATTAGCTTATAAATCAGTTTATAATCAATATCATTATGATTAAACGCTGTAAAAAATTCTCTTTTTTCACTGATTTACAGGAAATGCGGAATGCTTTTTAATCCGTTCTATCTGTTTTTGATGATGTGCTGTATGCGTTCCAATAAATTCCAGCGCCTGTTTAATATTTAGCATACCCGCTCGCGGATGTCTGTAGAGTGCTTTCGCCAAGGTATTGTCGTCACTATTTTTAATCAGAGATTTTATCTCGTTTCGAATTGAATCCCACTCCATTTTCATGGATTCAAAATCAGGGTACTCTTCGCTGACCTCGGCAATTTTTGGAGCTTTAAATTTAATAGGAAGAAACAGGGCGATTTTTAAGATGATGTGCCGGATTGTGGAATCGAATCCGGCTTTAGGTACCTCATCTTTTCTTCCTAATTTTCTTTGTATGTAGATTAACGACTGCTTTTCTGCCGTAATTAAATGACGCATCACCTGAAGCAGATTCCACATTTCCGGGCCGGGATTGAACCGGAGCTGGTTATCCGACAGTTCATTATACATGTTGATGATTTCCCCACGCTGCTTTTCCAGGCGATCCAATACTTTTTGGGTTTTCTGGTTCATAGTTTTTCCAGGTTTTTAACCGTAACTCAGGTCGCTGACCTGAGGGTAGTAAGTCCCCCTTAAAAAAGGGGGATTGAGGGGGATGTTCATCAGATTGTATAAAAATCCGATAGACACCCCTCTAAATTTCACTTACGTGTTGTTCGCTACGCTCTACGCAGGTCAGCGACGCCGCGTTACATGTGTTCGCCAAACCAATCCACAATCCGGTTCATAAAATCGAGTTGATGTGCCCGTTCTGTAAGTCCGTGAGGCTGCCGGGGATAAAGAACCAAACCTGTTGGGATATCTCTCATTTTTAGGAACTGATGCAGCTGAATGGATTGCTCAGGGTGCACCCGGTCATCAGCCAGTCCATGAACTACCAACAGCGGTGTATCGGCGTGATTGAGCCATGCCACGGGCGAACGATCCCAGTTTTGACCGGGATTATCAAACCAGTAAAGATCCCAGTGAACGACACTCATTTCGTGCGGAATATCGGTAGTTCCCATAAACGAAATCCAGTTGGAAAGTCCCGCGAACGTAATTCCTGCAGCAAAACGGTCGCTGTATCGTGTGGCAGCCCATGCGGCAAAATATCCACCATATGATGTGCCCGTGATTCCAACTTTGTCCGGGTCAATCAAGCCAATTTCATCCAGATAATCGATGCCCAGAAGAACATCATCAAATTCCTTTCCGCCAAGATCGCGGTGATTAGCTGATGCGAAACCGGTTCCCCGTCCGCCACTGCCGCGATAGTTAGGCTTAAACACCACATAGCCTTCA
>PWFZ01000332.1 GCA_003555185.1 Balneolaceae bacterium
CAAACCACATTTCGTGCTGATTCCACGACTGCAATTTGTCCGCCGCGACGTGGATTCAGATACACATACCGGCCATTGCAATCGGTTTTCATAGCTAAGCCTTTCTTTGTTCCTTTGATACGTATCACACCGGAATCAGATGCCCCGGGAGCGTTCACGGTATTCGTTCTCACCGTTGTATCATACTGTTCGTGCACCCATCTTTTAGATGCAATATTGGGTGAGGATAAAAGCTTCAACAACGTTTCGCTATGATCTTCGGTATGATTCAAATGCTTCAAATCTGCATTTTGGACTTCATCAAGATAGGTCGGACGAACAGCTTCACGCTCATACTGTGGGGCACCGCCACCCAACACAAGAGAATCTGCAGGAATTTCAGCTTTCACTTCGCCATCTTTCCAGTAAGTCACATTTTCCCCTTCAACCACTTCACCAATCACGATGGCGTTTTGATCCCACTTTTCATAAACATCAATTATTTCCTGCTCGCGGCCTTTTTCCGCCACAATCAGCATTCGCTCCTGGCTTTCACTAAGCAATAGCTCATAGGCTGTCATACCGGTTTCGCGCATCGGTACTTTATCAAGATCTACTCGCATTCCCCGCTTGCCTTTCGCAGACATTTCGGAAGATGAACAGGCAATTCCCGCAGCACCCATATCTTGCATTCCAACAACAGCGCCGGTTTTCAGCGCTTCAAGGCTTGCTTCAAGAAGTAATTTCTCCGTAAACGGATCACCAACCTGAACACTGGGCCGTTTAGCCTCGCTCTCCTCGCTGATCTCCTCTGAGGCAAACGTTGCGCCATGAATACCATCACGCCCCGTACTCGACCCTACAATAATTACCGGATTTCCCACACCTTCGGCAATCGCTGATGCGGTTTCACCAACCTTCACAATTCCAACGCTCATCGCGTTTACCAACGGATTTCCTTCGTAGGCTTCATCAAAATAGATTTCGCCTCCTACAACCGGCACGCCGAATGAATTCCCATAATCTGAGATTCCACGTACCACTCCGTCAAGCAGATAGCGAACCCTTGGCTCATCCATAGACCCGAATCTCAGTGAGTTCAGAGAAGCAATCGGCCTTGCACCCATCGTAAAGATATCACGGTGAATACCACCAACCCCCGTTGCTGCGCCCTGATAAGGCTCAATCGCTGAGGGGTGATTATGACTCTCTACTTTAAACGCACAGGCCAATCCATCACCTATATCCACTAAACCTGCATTTTCCTCACCGGCATCCACCAGTAACTGAGGGCCGGATCGAGGTAATTTTTTAATTTCCAGAATAGAGTTTTTATACGAGCAGTGCTCACTCCACATAACAGAATAAACTCCTAATTCCGTAAACGTTGGTGTGCGGCCAAGGAAGACTTTAATTTTATCAAATTCTTCTTCATTAAGCCCGTGTTCGAGAGCAAGTTCGAGTGTAACTTCCGGTTCCTGAACTATTTGTGTAGACATAGGTGATTGATAGTGTGCATGAAATTTATTTCAGTCTTAAAAATACGAATTCTTTGTCTTCTATTCTTTGAAAAGAGTACAGCTATTTTTGAGTGCTCGATTGTTAAATCATGAACGCAAAGTCCCCCTTAGAAAAGGGGGAATGAGGGGGATGTTCATCAGATTGCGGCAAAATCCGCTAGACACCCCTCTAAATCTCCCCTTGTTAGGGGAGACTTTTTCTTGATAATTTGAAAAAATTATAAATCGAACTTAGGTTTAGATATCTAAAATAGTCAGAAGGTCATCGAAATTTTCAAACTCAAAATCGGCTATATTATCTTCCCCATTCTTGCTGATCAACGCTGTATACCACGCGGTTTTCCAGCCGGCATTTCTCCCGCCCACTATATCTGATGAGTAGGAATCTCCCACATACAAAATCTCTTCGCGCGGAACTCCGGCTACTTTTGTGGCGTGATCGAACACCATTGGGTGCGGTTTCATCTTTCCCACATCTTCCGATACAATCATCACATCGCTGTAGCGGTCGAGTGATAAATATTTGTACTTCTTTAGCTGTGTTTCTTTAAAGCCATTTGTGATCAGTCCTACATCAAACCGATCTGATATTTTTGCAAAAGACTCCTCCACACCGTCAACCCAACTCCAGCACTTCTGATAGTTTTGAATATAGCTTTTACCAATTTCCGTACTCTTTTCCGGAGATAGTTCCAGTTGCAGCATGGTATCGTTAAAACGAGAGTATTGCAGCTGATGGCGATCAACCAAGCCCTGCTGATACTGATTCCAAAGGTTATGATTCACCTCTTTATACTTACTTAGCCAGACATCCAGATCCACTTTTTGAAGTTCCGGATACTGTTCGTAGGTGGCTTTTTGAGCTTTTGATTCGGCGCTGGAATGATCGAGCAGCGTGTTGTCTAAATCAAAGTAAATGTAAGATGGCTTCATTGAGCTTTTTGATTGCAAAGGTAAAGACCTTGGAGGTTTTTTAAAACCTCCAAGGTCTGAGTACTTCTCAACGGATCGCGCAAGTCAACGGATGGCGCAAGAATTCTCTTGTGCCCCCTGTTAAAGTTCACAACTATTTTTGATCAACAGATCCGCAATTCTTTAAGAAAATTCTTCCATTTACGAGACATGGTATTTCTATTTCCAATAACACTTCTCATATCTTTAAATAACCAAAGAAATCGAACTGGGTTCAACTTTTGAACAGAAATACCATGTCTTAAAAGGTTCATACCCCCCAACAGGAGCACAAGTGGATACTTGAGCTATTTCATGTTAAACGGATGGCGCAAGAATTCTCTTGTACCCCTATTGTTACCCGGAGTTCCTTGGCGTTGATATGGAGCACAAGTGGATACTTGTGCTATCCCATAAGACTATTTCTGCCCAATCGTTGCTTTCATTTCAATATCACCTTTAAGCGTTCTGTTTACCGGGCATTTGTGCGAAATCTCCAACAGTCTGTCTAACTGCTCCTCACTTAGATCCCCTTTGACAATGATATCCTTTTCAATCATATCAATCTTTGCGGACTTATCATCACAATCTTCACAGTCCGTTGCGTGATCCTTATAGTGCCGAAGTTCTACATAGATGTCTTCCACAGCCCACTCTTTTCGATCTGCGTACATTTTTAACGTTATAGCTGTACATGATCCGAGGGACATCAGCAAAACATCATACGGGTCGGGCCCCTGGTTTGAACCGCCTTTACCTTTTGGTTCGTCAGCGACAAGCTCATGACTGCCGGCTGTCATTATAGTTTTGAAATTTTCTTCTCCGTGGTGAATATGAACTATTTTTTTGGCTGAGTCAGATGACATAGTACTCCTATTGATTTAAGTTATTTGTCTATACAACAATGTTACTAGCAGATCCATTGATATCTTTTTTCATGAATTTAACTGAAAAATGAGTTCCATTATCAGTTCTATTATAGCCGCTTTCCCCCTTTAGCTGGGTGGTTAATATATTTAACAGCTGTATTCCCAAAGAGTTGTTATTCATTTCTTTTTCTTGAATTCCAACACCGTTGTCATGCACATTTATAGCTACCTCCTCTTCTTGTGATATTACCTGAAGCTGGATGATTCCTGATTCACGGTTTACAAAAGCATGTTTAAAAGCATTTGTCAACACTTCATTAATCATCAATGCACAGGGAATTGCCTGATTAATATTTAGCTGAACCGGCACTTCATCTATCTCAATTTCAATCTTTTTATCCCCTTTCATGGAGTTGCTAATATCAGTTGACAGCTTCTTTAGCATACCACTTACATTTACGTACGAAAAGCTTTTTGATTGATACAAAAGTTCATGTATCGAAGCCATTGTGCGAATTAGAAACATACTGTCCTCTAGCTTACTCTCGACCTCTGTATTATCCGCGCTATAAGCTTGTATCTGCATCAAGCCGGAAACAATGGCTAAATTATTTTTAACACGGTGATGTATCTCTATCAACAATACTTCTTTCTCATTAATTGAATCATTCAACTTTCTGTTGTTTAATTCTACCTCTGCAAGTGAGCGCTGAAGTTTTGCCTGATTTTTTTCCAGTTCATTTCCTAAGCCATATTGTACTTCAATGGTATCCTCAAGGCCTTTAAAAAGTTTTGGTATTAAAAGTACTGATAGGAAGCTCAGGAAAATCAGGTTACTTGAAACTCCTATCCAGTTTTTTAAATCGTATACGACAAATATTTCGCTTGTCCACAATTGATAATGAATTGCAATAGCTAATCCAATACAGACCAAAGTGTTTAAAGCCACTGCCCCGTATCCATACTTTTTATCAAAAATAAGAACTACAAAAACAGTTATGGCCAGTAAATACATTAATCCAGGGCCGAATGTACCTAGATAAATAAGCAGTGCTAATGATACCTGAAACAGGGCTAAACAGAAAATGATCTTTCTGGTATAAACTGAAATTCCCGGTACAAATGCGACTGTAAGTAAACTAACTACAGCTATGGTATCTGCAATGATCAGCAATACAGCGTTTTCAATCACCGCCATATAGAATCCCGGGATGAGCGCAATCAAACTAAGCGGCATCAAGTATATAAGGGTGATAGCAAATAGATCATTTCTCCAATACTCAAGTGATCTATTTAGGCTATTAGGATCTGTACAGTTTCTGTAAATTCTATTTTTATATGAATTCCAGTAGCTGCCAAGCCTTGGATTTGTCAAACTGCCTTTCATTGGAATCCGTAATCATTATTGAGCGTTTTTAAAATCTTTTATGATACAAAAATTTTCTGTCGCAATAACTTAATGGATTCTTTACAAAATCCTAACATTCCCGCCATGATTCCATAACAGGCGATTGGTTACTTATTCAAAAACAATCATCTATTATGGTAAAAAGACAACTCGATATTGTGGTTCTCTCAGACGTTCATCTTGGAACAGTTGGTTGCCACGCCCTTGAACTGCTTCAGTATCTCAACTCCATCGATCCAAAAGTCATTATTCTAAATGGTGATTTTGTAGATGTATGGAATTTCCGGAAATACTACTGGCCGGAATCACACATGATGGTTCTCAGGACATTACTTACCATGATGACCAACGGGGCAGATGTCTACTACCTCACAGGGAATCATGATGAGGTTTTGCGGAAAGTATCCAGCCTTCAGCTGGGGCCGCTCATTATTCGAGATAAACTGGTGCTTGAACTGAATGGCGAAAAGGTGTGGATTTTTCACGGCGATATATTTGATATCAGCATCAAACATTCGAAATGGATTGCCAAAGTTGGCGCCCGGGGCTATGATCTTCTCATTCTTCTGAACCGCCTGGTCAATTGGGCATCCATCAAAATGGGCAAAGGGAAAGTGTCGATTTCTAAACGAATCAAAGATAGCGTAAAAAAAGCCGTTCAGTTTATCGACAATTTTGAAAACACCGCCATAGAACTCGCCATTGACCAGGGGTATGATTATGTGATCTGTGAGCACATTCATCAGCCTAAAATTCGTGGGTATGAGACAGAAAAAGGATCTGTGATCTACATGAATTCCGGCGACTGGATCGAAAACTTAACCTCGCTCGAATATGTCGACGGATCATGGAATATGTACAAATATACAGAAGCAGAATTTCAACAGGATGAACGAATCGAAAAAGCAGTTCTAAAATGGTCATTGGATGAATATTTTATATGGAATACAGGGTACGGGGCACGGACATATAAGCAGGGCCAGGGAAATTCTTCCACTTCTGGCAGAACAAGCGAATGTAGAGGTGCTTATCAGCGGTTATAACTGCAAGATGAGTATTGACGATATCGAGATCACCCGAAAACGGGGAATCAGCCTGGCATACGACTCAAATGGCGGAGTTTCGTATCTGCAAACTGCCATACAAATAGATCCTATCACGTTTATTAAAGACGTTCAACAGCTGGATGTTAAGCAATACGACCTTATCATTTCGGATTACGAACCCATTACAGCGTGGGCTGCATCATCTGTCGGAAAACCCTCGGTAGGACTCAGCCATCAATCGGCATTCCTTTCCAATAGAAGCCCCCGTCCCAAAAAAGTTTCAATCCTTGCAGAACAGGTTATGAAACGGTTCGCGCCATGTAGCATCCCCATAGGTTTCCATTTTTTAAAGTACGACAGGTTTATAGAGCCACCCATTATCCGGCAGGACGTACGGAACTTATCACCCCAAACCGGAAGCCATATTTCTGTCTATCTGCCTGCATTTGATCATCAAACGTTGACAAGTATTTTCCAGCGTCATGATGAAGTGGAGTGGCATATTTTCTCCCCTCTGTGCAAACAAGAGTATACCAAACGAAATGTGACCGTAAAGCCGGTGGGAAATCTGCCCTTTTTAGAGAGCGTGGAGAGTTCATTAGGAGTAATGACAAGCGCAGGTTTTGAAACCTGTGCTGAAGCGATGTACCTAAAGAAAAAGCTGATGGTTCTCCCCATAAAAAATCAGTATGAGCAGCTTTGCAATGCAGCCGCACTTGAAAAAATGGGTGTCCAGGTTGCATATAAACTTGGCGAAGAATTTGACCGGTCAATTAAAACATGGCTCAGGGATAACAAAGTAGTTACCCTGCCCGAAATTGCTGATACCAAAAGGTTGACCCAAAAATTAATAAAAAAGGCCACCGGAAAGGCTGTATTTGCCTAAGAAAGCTGCGTAAGATATCGCTCTTTCAGAATTTTTATATGGTGCAGTTCGTGCCCGCAAATGATAAACCCCAGTGCACGAACGGTGAATTCTACATTACTGGCTGAGCCCCGTTTCATCAACATATCAGAGGTTAATGATGAAAAAAGAAGAATAGTTGATTCACGAACTGCCCTGTATTCCATCAACAAATCTTGTGCAGATCGTTCATCAAAGTTTGCCTGCTCTACATATTGATCATGATCATATCCCGGAAATGCCTGCTTCTCTCCTCTTGCAAACGAGAGAGCCCGAAATGCCATAACTCTTTCAGTATCCATAATGTGCCCTACAATCTGTTTGACAGACCATTTACCGGGTTCATAGCGGTACATCATTTTTTCATCTGAAAGTCCAAATAACAGGTCAGACAAAGTATCTTCACCCGATTCGAACTGCTCCATCAACGTTTTTTCTTTACAGTACTGAATATATGTACTGAAAAATTGCCCATATTCATCCGTCGATATCAGGCCTGCGGAAACGTCTTCACCAAACGTATAGCTATTCATAAACACCTTTTAGTTCTACAGTTTATTTATCTAAAGACAGGTTACAGCTTTCAGTAACCAAATAAAAAAGGCTCCACAAATTGCGGAGCCTTTTTATTCTCAGTTCAATTAACAATTAACTTTTTGGAGCCAAAAAGTCCCCTCCTTCTCAAGGAGGGGATTTAGGGGTGGTTAAATCAACGTTTTTAATTTTAAATGAGTACAAATACCTTAAGGCTACCACCCCCAGCCCCTCCTTACACAGGAGGGGAGTCACTTTCGTAACTCTACTTTAAGATAAAGACACATTCCATTCATCTTTACTCGATAGAGTGAGACTTTATTACTGTTTTAGACTGTTGTTCGTCATCAGCGAAGCCAATCATTTCATAAGGCATCATCACACCGCTGCCTTCACGCCAGTCACTGGAAATCATTTTGACGTCAACATTGGCACCCGCCTGTGGATCAAACTGTCGATAACGTGTAATCATCGGCAGATTTGATTCCGGGTCGAGGTAGAGATTCAGAGTAATTTCATCATTGATACGAAGGTGAGCGTATTGCTCGCCATCCAACTCTTCCATTCCCATGTAGTCTACATCAAGATTGTTTCTGTTAAGCGCCAGGAAGATATGATTTCGATATAGCTCAGCCAGTGCCTGCTCTTTTTGAGCCGGCTGCATGGGCATTTCATTTCCACCCATCATCATTTTCCCTTCACCATCTTCAATTTGCATGGTTACTTGTCCCATCGGGGCACTAATCTCCGATATCAACTTTTCACTGCTAAAATTGATGGTCTGTCTTAAACCTAAAACCATTTCCCCTTGTGGGGTCTGAATGGTGTTATCCGCCTCGAAAATTAAGTCACCGTCTACAGTACCACTTGAAAGCA
>PWFZ01000275.1 GCA_003555185.1 Balneolaceae bacterium
AATGCACGACGACGCCAACGGCAATGAAAGCGGGCGCCTCACCACGTCATCTGAAGTAATTGAATCTCTGACCGTTCACATTGCATTAATTGGGTTGATTTATGTTCTTACCTATGGCGTGATGGAGGCCTTCGCATCGGGTTTGATATATGTTGGGGCAGAAAATGAAGTGAGAACTTTGTGGTCATTCCACTTTATAATTGCTGCAATAGTTGCCCTTTTGGTTCGCAAAGGGATGGATATGAGTAATACATCAACCATTATTGATGATGTAACCATGACCCGGATTTCTAATCTATTTATGGATTTTATGATTGTAGCATCTGTTGCGGCAATCAGCCTGGTTGTGGTTGGGCAATATTGGATCCCGCTGTTGTTGATTTCAACGATAGTTGCGATGTCCACCTGGTGGGTCATTCGGTATCTCACAAATAATGCGTTCAGAGAATTTCGGCTGGAGAGATTTACAGCAATTTTTGGAAACATGACAGGGACATTGCAGTCGGGGCTGGTTCTTTTGAGGATTTTGGACTCCGGCATGAAATCTCCGGTTAGCTTCAATCTGGTTTATGGAAGTGGCCTGGCACTTTTCCTTGGGTTTCCGCTACTCCTGCTAATTAATGCACCGGTTCATTATTTCTCAAACATCACTCACGGATTTGTAGCCATTCTGTTCGTGATGATAATCTATCTGATATTACTGTTGATTGGCTGGCGGTTTATCAGAAATAAGTAGATCAAGTTTGAAGCCTGTCAGATTTCATTCGACAAAAAACATAGAATTGAGCTTTACAAACCTGACAGGTTTTTGGCCGAGGAGCTGATCAAAACCAATAGAAATAAAAAAGGCCCAAATGCATGTCCGGGCCTTTTGGCAATAACTCAGATGAAGTCTTACTGTACAATCAATTTGCCAACCATTCCGGCATCGAAGTGACCGGGAAACGAGCAAATATAATCATACTCTCCTGGCTCGTCAGGAACAGTAAATGTAATGCTGTCTGTTTCTCCGTCTCCGAGCATACCGGTGGCTGCAATTATACGGTCTTCGTAGTCAGGGGCGATATATTCATTATCACTGGCCCTGATGGATGCACGATAAAATGCATCAGCATCTGTACCCAATTCCAGCAATACAAAGTTATGAGCCATTGCATTTTTAGGAATGTTACTGATGGTTCTTAAATTGATAGTGATCTCTTCACCGGGTGAGGCTTCAATCGCTTCAAGAATAATATATTGGTCTGATTGTCCGCCGGTTACAAGTCCTTCTTCTGCTTCAAGTACTGTATATTTCATTTGATCAGTCCCAATAATTTCTATGGTTCTGATTGCATCTTCTGTTGTTTCTGCTGTTTCTTGTCGATCTTCTCCACCGCCACAGGCTGTAAAAGCAAGCAATAGTACGATAAAAAAGGAGTTAAAAAGAGTAGTCTTCATTGGTTTTCTAAGTTGATTATAAATTATTAAATAAAGTTTGTTTAGTCAGAGATTAAAACAGTAAAAAAATGAATTAAATTCGGTTATTTGCGAAAAATACATTCGATATCTGAGGGGATTTTAAATTTATAAAGTGCTTTACGATAAGGTAAGCACTTTATAAAAAGTCAGGCTTTATCCAATTTAACTTTTTGGTAAAAGGCTATCAGCTAAACTGAACCGTAACTGATCCGCCGGAAGTTCTGGCTTGTATCGGAATCCCTCCTCCGTTCATTTTACCAACAATACGCCCGCGATCTGATTCGCCCGTGAAATTCTGAAGGTTTACGTTAACACGAGTGCCTCTGAGGTTCAGGTCATAGCCGGCTTCACCGGGGACGGTTAACCGAATACTTCCGCCACTAGTCCGGAAATCCATCCCACCGGTCATTTCTAAAAGCGTGGCATTAATATTTCCTCCACTGGTTCGACCTGATGCGGAGCCATAAAAATCCTCAAGCGTGATATGCCCGCCGGATGTTCGAAGGGTTAAATCGCCCTGTATATTTTTAGCGGAAATATGTCCACCGCTTGTTCGGGCATCTGCATTGCCGGTGCTGTTTAAAATTTCGATATGTCCACCGGAAGTTCGAAGATCCATTGCTCCGGTAATTCTATCTACACTTAAATGTCCACCGCTTGTCCGCGCAAGGAGATCATTATTTAAATTTTCCGCAGAAATATGCCCGCCACTTGTTCGGGTTTCTACTTTTGAGGATTCAGGTGTATATACTTTAAAAGAAATGCTGAAGTCACCGCCCGACCGGAACCAGCTTCCTATGCCGGTACTTTCCTTTTTAGAGGAAGCGGTTATGGTATTTCCCCGTTTTTCTATGGTTATTTCATAGTCATCTAGGTCGGTATCAGCAGCAGAGTAATATTTATTTCCCTTTCTGACGTACATTTCTACGCGTACTTCATTTTCTGTATGGCCTAGAACATCAATATGCCCGCCAGATGTATTGATTATAACGGAAGGCGAATCCTGCACGGTAAAAGTGTCCGTTTTATAAGCTTCAGAAGCTGATTGTGCTCCAATAGTAGAAACAAATGCTAATAAAATGACCAAAGTTGATATGATTACTGACTTTATTTTTTCCATAAACTTAATAATTATAATTTGTGTTTCAGCTGTACTGCTGATGTAGCCAACTTTACGTCTCGGCTTCTGATAAGGTTTCATTTTGAATGAAACTCAAAAAATTGTCCACAGAAGTAGTGTGAATTCAAGAGCAGTTCTTTAACTTCACATCCATAATTAAAACAATCGATTTATGAAATTACCCTATGCACTCGCAAAAAGGTTTGTTGCCGGAGAAACATTCGAAAAAGCGCTTCCAAAGGTACGAGCCTTAAATGGAAACGGTATTAAAGTTACACTGGATCTTTTAGGTGAAAATCTAAAAAACCGGAAAACTGCTGATAAGACTGTAGAAAGGTATATTCAGCTTATTCGAAACATAGATTTAGCCGGTTTAAAGAGTACTATTTCAATAAAGCTTACCATGCTGGGGCTGGATATAGATGAGGACTACTGCAGGGAGAATTTACATAAACTTCTTGATGAAGCCCGCGATAAAGATACTTTCGTTCGGATTGATATGGAAGGCTCGGTTGTAACCGGGGTAACAATAGATATTTTTAAAGAAGCCTTTAAAAAGTATGGAAAACATGTAGGGATTGTTATTCAGGCGTATCTACACAGGTCGAAAGAGGATATTCGGGAGTTAGCTGAATTGGGCGCTGATGTACGGCTTTGCAAAGGAGCTTATGGTGAACCCGAAAGAGTTGCGCTTCAGAAGATGCCCGCAATTCGAGAAGCATTTAAAGAGTATGCGAAAGTTTTGCTGGAAAAAACGACTTTTCC
This sequence comes from Balneolaceae bacterium, assembly GCA_003555185.1. Lineage (GTDB taxonomy): Bacteria > Bacteroidota > Rhodothermia > Balneolales > Balneolaceae > SW132. The sequence continues at coordinate 3,347 of PWFZ01000275.1, forward strand.
ACGAATTGCAACTCACGACGATGAACTTATTGAATGGGTTAAAGAATACACAGAAGAGAATGAAATTGGAAAATCCCGATTTGAGATTCAAATGCTGTATGGTCTGCGTGAAGATACTATCAATCGGTTAACAGAAGCCGGTTATAACACACGTGTGTATGTGCCTTATGGGACAATGTGGTTCCCGTATTTTAAACGTCGGTTATTGGAGAGGAAAGAGAACGTATTTTTTGTACTAAGTACAATGTTCAAAAAATAGCGAGAATTGGTGAGATGACTATCTCACCAATGTCATATGGCGGGTAAAGGTTTCAGAGGGGGTCTCAAGCCTGTAGACATAGTTGCCGCTCGTAAGGGTACTGCCATCAAACTGAATGTTGTATTTACCGGCAGGTTGCTGCCCGTCTATCAACGTAGCAATTCTTCTGCCAATGGAATTAAATAGTTCCAGTTTGATTGGATTCTCTTTTTCAAGCGTATAGGAAATATTTGTGTACGGACTGAATGGGTTTGGATAATTCTGCAATAGTCCTGTTCTGGTGGGGGCATCTTCTCTGAGAAGAATATTGTCCAAATTCAGCGGGTAAAATTTTCTTTCCTCTGTCGTTGCTTCCTCAGTAAATTCACGACGTGTCAATACCTGACCATTTTCAAATGATTCAAATGAAATGATGAATGTAGAAATTCTTTCCGGGTCAGATTCGTTAGGAAGCAGAGATAAATTGCTGCTATAGGTGATTCCTGCCAGAGAGAAAGAAAATAAGAGTATTAATAGTATCTTTAGTTTATCCATAATCGTTATCAAAATAGATAGTAACGTGACGTGTTTGTAATATACTCCAATTTAACGGGAAGAGTTTCAAAAAAGTTTAAACTAATTCATGAAAAATAATAACACGTTTCGTTCTGTTGTTGGCCTATTTCTATGGGTCGGTTTATGTTACTTTGTTGCGTGGACCGGTGCCCAGGTGTCTCCCGGCATCGCTTCTTCTGAGTGGTATGAACAATTAAACCGACCGATTTGGAATCCTCCCGGTTGGCTGTTCGGTCCGGTATGGACAATTCTTTATACGTTCATGGGTATTGCCGCGTGGAGAATTTGGAGAAAATTGGGTTTTAAAGGAGGTAAAACAGAGCTTTCCATGTTCGGAGTTCAGCTGTTTTTAAATGGATTGTGGTCGCAACTTTTCTTCGGGATGCAGGAAGTCGGACTCGCTTTTCTTGAGATATTTTTTCTTTTAATAGCGATTATTATCACCACCATCCTGTTCTTTAAAGAGGATAAAATTGCCGGATGGCTTTTTGTACCCTATGCTGCATGGGTAGCGTTTGCCATGGCTTTAAACGGAGCTATCTGGTTGATGAATTAAAGTTCCCCCTTATCAAAGGGGGATCGAGGGGGATGTTTAGATGCACTAAGAAAATCGATGGCTAATCTCCCGGATTTAAAACATGGACAAAAGATGCAGCCCCGAAATCCTTCAGCGCTGGAAAAACACCAGGCTTTGAAACCGGCATGACGTGTTAATTTTTACGAAAAACGATCCGCTAAACGATTAATCAAATATCCACTCTCTTTAAGCGCCTGAGTTGCAAAACTGCCAAAGAAATCCGTTACGGCTTCAAACTCCTTTATAAAGCCCTTCTTATCATCGTTTTCAACCATTTCAATTAATTTTTGATGATGTTTGAAAAAGGATACCAGCAAATCGCGGCGCTCTTTATTCGAAAAGACGATATCGGCATAGAGTTCGGCGTCCTGTGCAAAAATCCGTCCGGTCATCATTAATTCTGCTCGGTAAACCGGACTTGAATATTCCAGCATCTCATTTGGGTCGAGTTCAAACTGTTTCATAAATGAACCGTGCAACAGTGCTACAAAATGGCGAAGTCCCTGCACCAGATTCATTACGTGATCATGATTGTCCGGATCGGCTTCAATTACTTGCATTCCCCAAAGTTCGCACTGCTCTTTCAGCCAGTTAGCTTTTTCTTTACCGCGACCTTCGCAAAACACAATTAGCTGCTTCGATAAGTTTGGAACGTCAGGGCCATGCATGGGGTGAAGACCCACAACCGGTCCGGTATGCGCATCAAGCATTGCCCGGAGGGGTTCGGACTTGTTACTGGTAAAATCAGCCAGAATGGTCTTTTCATGAAGTTTGCTTGCCAGGCGCTGAATTACATCAACGGTAATATTTATCGGAACCGTAACGATAGCGAGATCCAGTTTGGGCGCAATCTCGTCGAGCTCATACCAATTTCCTTTATCAATGCTGTAGGTGATGTGTCCGCTTTGATCAGCTACTTTTCGGTAGAGAGATCCCATTCCTCCATCACCGCCTACGATTAAAATATGTTTCGGCTCTTTTGTTGACCGCGGAAAGGTGTTGGTGGATTGAGTTGCTCTGGAGGCTGACATAATCATCCGCAGGAAATCCTCAGCCCAGTCGGGGTCTAAATCACGCTCCTCAGCCATCGTTCTGAACCGCTGCGTTTTTTCCTCCTCCCGGCTGGCCACAAACACGGGGAGCTGATTCTCAATTTTATGAGCGATTACATCAAACGAAACCTTATTCCTCTCTTTCAGCAGATCTAAAATCTGCTGGTCAATGGAGTCAATTCGCTGACGCTGTTCTGATAGATCGTTCTGTTTCGGCATAGATGTTTATTTATGACAATTTAGGCTGGCTCAAAAGTACCTCAATTCCTGCAAAAATGTGCAATAAGAGAATATTTGCAACTGAAAATTCTTTTATTCGGATAAATTGGTCGTTATCTTGCGGGGTATGTCAGAATTTAAACTTCATTCACCATGGGAGCCCGCCGGTGATCAGCCTCAGGCGATCAAAGAATTAACGGAAGGGATCAATCAAAAAGATAAGTTTCAAACGCTTTTAGGGATTACAGGTTCGGGTAAAACCAGAACGGTTGCCGGGGTGATTGAAAATGTGCAAAAACCAACGTTGGTGATGAGCCATAATAAAACGCTGGCAGCACAGCTTTATCGGGAGTTAAGCGATTTTTTTCCTGAAAACCGCGTGGAGTTCTTCATCTCCTACTACGACTATTATCAGCCTGAAGCTTATATCTCTGCACAGGATAAATTTATTGAGAAAGATCTCTCCATCAACGAGGAGATCCAAAAATTACGGCTGCGGGCTACGAGTTCATTGCTGTCGGGTCGGCGTGATGTGATCATTGTTTCGTCTGTGAGCTGCATTTATGGTATTGGCTCGCCATCGGAATACGAAAAGCTGATTGTCACTCTGAAAGTGGGTCAGTCTATTCCACGAAATACCCTTTTATACGATCTGGTTGATCTGCACTACTCCAGAAATGATATTGACTTCAAACGCGGAACTTTTCGCGTCCGTGGAGATGTAATTGATGTATACCCTGCCTATTCAGAAGAGGGACTACGGATTTCAATGTGGGGAGACGAAATTGAGAAGCTGGAGATTTTTAATGTCGATCATGGAAATGTGCTGGAGGAGGTTGAGGAATTTCGAATTTTTCCTGCTTCCCATTATGTGACATCGAAGGGGCGGCTTGATGAGGCTATTCAGCAGATTCGGGACGAGATGCACCACCGGGTAGAAGTACTTCAGGATGAACAGCGGTTTTTAGAGGCAAAGCGAATTCAGCAGCGGACGCTTTTTGATATAGAAATGATGCAAGAGATTGGGTATTGCTCGGGAATTGAGAATTATTCGCGGTATTTGAGTGCGCGAAAACCGGGTGAGCGCCCCTACTGTCTGTTCGATTATTTTCCCGATGATTTTATGCTTGTGGTGGATGAGAGCCATCAAACCGTACCTCAGATTGGTGCAATGTACGGCGGTGACCGATCACGGAAAATGGAATTGGTAGAGCATGGTTTCAGGCTTCCTTCTGCACTGGATAACCGACCGTTGACATTTGATGAGTGGGAGACAGTGATTAATCAAGCTATTTTTGTTAGCGCAACCCCGGCAGATTATGAGCTTGAAAAATCAGATGGTGTGTTTGTGGAGCAGCTAATTCGGCCGACAGGTTTGATGGAGCCGGAAATTGAGGTTCGTCCGCTGGGAACACAAGTGGATGATCTGCTGGAAGAAATTCAGAAGCGGGTTGAAAAAAATGAGCGTGTTTTATGTATCACGCTTACAAAACGGCTGAGTGAAGAGTTGAGTGAATATTTGAAAAATCTGGGGATCAGTGCAGCGTATATGCACAGTGAACTGGATGCCATGCAGCGGGTTGAAGTGTTGTATAAATTCAGACGGGGAGATTTTAACGTTCTTGTGGGAATTAATTTATTGAGAGAAGGAATCGATATTCCTGAATTAACCCTTGTTGCTATTTTGGACGCGGATAAGGAAGGATTTTTGAGATCAGAAACTGCGCTGTTCCAAATAGTTGGGCGTGCAGCCCGGAATGTGGGTGGTAAAGCTATTTTATATGCCGATAAAATGACAAACGCGATTCAGAAAGTTGTGGCAGAAACGGATCGCCGGCGTGAAATTCAGATGGCGTACAATAAGAAACACGGAATTACACCGAAAACGATAGAGAAGGAGCTAAAGCCATTGGTGGATCCATCACTAATTTCCACTAAGGATTTCGATTTTGGGGAGAAAGATTCAAAAGATGAAAAAGACTATCTGGAGGTCGTAAAAGTGGCAGAAGATGGCATCCAATACAAGGCAAATCC
>PWFZ01000099.1 GCA_003555185.1 Balneolaceae bacterium
AGATGCCTACTTCGTTAGAGGAATGCTCTATTTTGAACTCGGAAGAGTTTTTTCAAAGCCATGGGGATTCACATCCGATAATTCACACGCTGCGGTACCGGTTCGTACCAGTGGTGTTGAAGGAACACAGGATTTTGAAGATCTGGAGCGGTCATCATTAGCTGAGGTATTTGCTCAGGCAGAAGCAGATTTACTGGAAGCAGTAGACCTTTTACCTGAAAATGGGCAAAGAGCGACAAGAGCCGCTGCCTTAGGATACTTAAAGCGACTTGAGCTTGAAAAAGGTAACTACTCAGCAGCAGCAGATTACGCTGAACAGATTATCTCAACGGAGAGCTTCTCTTTAACGTCAGAGCCCGGAGATCCTTTCAGCACAGAGTTCTCTACAGAATCAATTTTTGAAATCGTACATACATCTCAGGATAATCCCGGAGTGAACGGTGGACAGAATGCATTCTATACTGACACAGATCGTGGTGGAAGAGGTGATATTCAATACACAAGTGATTATGAAGATGCACTTAACTCAACCGTTACTGCCGACCAGCAGACTGCTATTGATGCAGCAGGTTATGATGTGGAAGATCTTCGATCAACTTTAATTGATCCTGCAACACAGGCAACAATTAAATTCCCTGATGGATCCAATAATGCTGACAATGTAATGAACATGCGTTACGCAGCAATTTTGCTTTCATCAGCAGAAGCATTGGTTGAAGAATCAGCTACTATTGCTGATGTACCACAGGAGGCCTACGATCGGTTGAATGAAGTTCGAGTTCGGTCTATCAGAGTTACTGATGCCACAACCGGTGAAGAATTCAATGAGCTTATTGAATATAATCCGGGTGACTTCACATCAACAGACGAGTTTATTGAAGCAATTATACTCGAAAGAAGAGTTGAATTGGCATTTGAAGGTGATCGCTTTCATACGCTGAGTAGAAAAGGAATGGATATCAGAGGGTTATCACCTGATGATAATGCCATCACTTTCCCAATTCCACAGGCTGAAATTGATGCTAATTCAGCGATTAGCGATGCTGACCAAAATGACGGTTACTAATAACCACGCTTTTTAACAGCAATATTTTTACTATAAAGCCGTCATATTTTTATGGCGGCTTTTTTTATCAACAAAAAATTATTTGTGATGTATAGAATTATTCTGCTCTTAACCTTTCTATCAATTCTTACAGTAGGTTGTCTGGATACAGACTTTGAAGATCCCAATTCAGTTTTTCTGTTAACATCATCGTTTGGGGAAGAAGACTTTGAACTTGAACGTGGGGACGATGAAATTCAAATTGTAAGTGTACGTTATGTTATCGATAATATTCAGCTTGTTGAAGTAAATGAAAACGAAGAGTTCGCTTCAGATCCTCGATATGTTAGCTTAGCGACTCAAGGGGTTGGGGGACCGACTCAATTGGGAGCCGGAGAAATATTTGGGGGAAGCTATACAGGTGTCAGTTATAATTTAGCTTTGGCTCCTGATAACGGTACAGTGAATGATGATCTGTTAATTGAGAGAGATGATCAGGGGAATGTTATTGCCCGAAATAGTGCGGTCATTGTTGTTTTATATAATTCTGAGCTATATACAATTACAACAAATGATACACCTGAGTTACTCTACAGTTTTGACAGGAATATTAATATGCCTGAAAAGCTGGGCTCGCTGGAAGTCAATTTAGCAGCAGAATGGCAAGAATGGTTTTTAAATGAGGAAAGGGATGAGATATTAAAGCCAAACAATAGTCAGGACAGAGAAAAAATCATCGAAAACTTTAAAAGATTTTTTACAGCTCAGACTATCACAACCGGCGAGATGTAGATGCTTATAATGGAAGGTAATCACAATCTGCTTTCTAAGATCCTTCCCGATAACCACAATTGCCGCTGTTGATATAATATGTTGAAGTAATTAGTACTTCTTTCAATAACATAGTGAGTAAAAGGGAAGAATTCATTTGGGTTTCGTGGTCGTTCAAAAAAGAAGTTGTAGCGGGGATCTGTTCTGTCGTACGAATAAGACCACTGCATTCTATTTAGAGAACGATCAACGTACCAGGGCGGACCAAACAGAATGTACATCATTCCCATGTCGGTTTTCCATCCCTCCTTAAAGGTGGAAAACTGTTTGTTTGCCTCTTCTACCCGTTCATAATAGAGGGAAATAACTGATTTAGCTCGGGTTTGACTGCCAATATTTGATAACCAAAAGCGATCTACAGCATTTTTAAGTTCTTCAGGATCTTCAATTTCCATCATCCGTTCATGGTCCCTTCTGTCCATCAAATAGTAGAGAGGGCCGGCCATCTCTCTGGGTGTTAAAACATTCGGATAATTTTCGCTGGTAACAGAGAAATCTCTTGCCCTGTAAATAGTTTCCCCTTCGCCGTCTTCCGTTTCTATTTCAAACCTGTAATTCCCTTGTTCTAAAAGAGGATAATTAAATTCTATTAAAACGCTTCCGGGGTCATCCAAACGTCGTGTGTTAGAATCAATTTCTTCAGGATTACGCACATCAATTCCTTTATAACCGATAGAGGAGCGGGAATAGTTATTAAAATGGAGAGGTCGTGCCGGTTCGGTATCTGATTCAAAATAAAGTAGTCTGGTACGTACCGTAAGTGGATCATCTACGTCATTATTGGTAACCTGAAAGTCGAACTTAAGACTATCCAGACGCGAGGGTGCGTTATAGGTTGTAATCGGTATGTAGCCAGACTCATAATCTTCTAAATTTATGCCTGACAACCGAATCGCAGTTACATTTATTTCGGGGTGATCCGGATCAGGAATTGTAGCGGTTGTTTCTCTAAGAGTTGTTTTTCCCGATGAATTATCGGTAAGGCTTATGGCAATATCAAAAGAACCCGGCTCCACATCCATATCCTTAATCAGAGTAAATACATTCTGATTTGTATAGCTGCTCGTCACGTCAGACTCTATATCAAACTGCTCGCGAAACGTTTTGTTAAAATTACCTTCTTTCTCATTAATACGTATTTCCAGTGTAACCTGGGCCAGTGATATATCATCAATAGTTCTGTAAATCAGACTGCCGTACACGATTTCATTGGTAATGTTTACTATGGCATTGTCCTCTTCATCAAGCAAGCCAATGGCAGAAATTCTTAATTCCGGAAAACCTTCCTGAAAACGATAATCAGATCCCCTCTCAATGTCAGGGTTCATTGATCTGGCACAACTCACAAAAAACAGGCAAGCAAAAAATAAAAGGCAATAATTTTGTAATTTCATCCTGACATAGTTATAAAACTTTTCTTTAGACCGTTTAAACCAAAAATAAGTAAACGCTTACTGTTTAAAGTATATTATCATCGTTTTGGTTCATATATCGTACAATTATATAAGATATAGTACTATTTACAGTGCTCGAATTAAAAGAAGAAGAAAATTAAAGTGATTAATTAAGCCCTTTATAGTTACAACCCAAATAACAGATGATAATTGTTTATCTTAAGCAAGTTGTTTCATCATTATCATAAATTAAGATTACTCATACATGTTATCAGGTTCAAGAAGAACGAAAATAGTCTGTACGTTAGGCCCCAGCTCCAACACCGTTGAAGATATCGAGCGGCTATATAAGGCCGGAATGAATGTTGTTAGAATTAATTTCTCGCATGGCACTCATAAAGACCACGAACGAACTATTGGTTATGTACGAAAAGTTGCGAAGAAACACCAATACTCTATTCCGGTATTAATGGATCTTCAGGGCCCTAAAATTCGAGTTGGCCAAATGAAGGATGGTGGTCAGGTCATTAATGAAGGAGAGTTGATAGAGATAACTACCAAAGATGTTGAAGGGAGTAACTCGTTGGTTCCTATCGATTATGAAGGTTTATCAAAAGACGCCCAAACCGGGAATCAAATTTTGATTGATGATGGTCTTCTGGAATTGAAGATTGTGAAAAATGAAGAGGGCATGATTATGGCCCGTGTTATTGTTGGTGGATTGCTGAAATCCCGTAAAGGTGTAAACTTGCCGGATGTAGATATCTCCATGTCTTCATTAACGGAAAAAGATATCGAAGATTTAGAGTTCGGCCTTAAGGTGGGTGTCGATTTTGTAGCCATGTCTTTTGTAAGAAATGGAAAGGACGTACAGGATGTGATTTCACGGGTGAGAGCGGCCGGAAGTAATGCGGCAATTATTGCGAAAATAGAGAAACCGGAAGCGGTTGAAGTGATTGATGAAATTATTGAGGAAGCCGATGCCATTATGGTTGCAAGGGGTGATTTAGGTATTGAAATTCCAAGTGAACACGTTCCGCTTGCACAGAAGAAAATTATTGATCGGTGCAGAATTGCGGGAAAGCCGGTTATTACAGCAACCCAAATGCTTGATTCAATGATTAACAACCCACGGGCAACCAGAGCCGAAAGCTCTGATGTAGCCAATGCCGTCGTGGATGGAACAGATGCTGTTATGCTTTCAGGTGAAACAGCAGCGGGTAAGTATCCTGTAGAAGCAGTAAAAACCATGGATAAAATTATCCGTTCTGTAGAAGATAATTCAGATACATTATACTACAGCTTGCAATACCGAAAACCGGACTGGAAAGAGAAACAGATTGTTGAATCTTTATCCTACTCCTGTGTAACAATGGCTGATAATGTAGAGGCAAAGGCAATCAGTACGCTTACTCATTCAGGAAATACAGCGCGCAGAATTGCAAAGTTCAGACCGAAAGTGCCTATTGTGGCATTCACTGAAAGTAAAATAATCAGACGTCAGTTAAATTTGGTTTGGGGCGTTGAATCTGTACGATTAAAAGAATTGTTTGATACAGATAAGAGCGTGAAGTTAATGGAAGATTATTTGTTAACGAATGGATTAGTAAAAAAAGGAGACCGGGTTATAATTGCCACAGGCATGCCGTTGGCGAAACGTGGCCGAACCAACATGATTAAAATCAGTACAATTCAGGAAGAATAGATACGCTTTGATATCTATCGACGTTTCTGATTGCAGTTCCTCTGCAAGTCCACATATTATTCTGCGTACTCTATTTAGAATGCTTTAGATGTGAAAAGATCGATCCAAATAGTACTTTTACTGTTTTTTATAACCGGCTGTGGAACTCCACTTCAACAGCCGTGGACTGATTTCAACGCATATTTCAATACATTCTATAATGCTGAAAGATATTTTAACGAAGGGCTTGAGTTAAATCAGCGACAAACCTCAGAAATAAATCCTCAAGTTCCCATTTCAATATTTACTCCGCCAACACAGGCCGGAAGAGAGGAATTCTCGAGAGCTATTGAAATGGGAGCTACAATTCTGCGGGATTACAAAGATTCCAAATATGTAGAGCCCGCAATATTTTTAATTGGGAAGTCTTATTTCTATCGGTCAGAATATTTTTCTGCTTTGGAAAAATTTCAGGAGATGCAGATGCTTTCAACCGGGACCCGAGAACAAAGTGCTGTTTTCTGGCAGGGAATCACCTATCTGCAGATGGAAACATACAATGAAGGTATCCGTTTTTTAGAAAATGAATTAGAGATCATTGAAGAGTGGGATCAAAATATTCTTGCAGAGACAAAAGTATTATTAGCCCAGTTATATATCAACAGAGAGGAATGGGCGGCGGGCGTAGATCTGTTTGATGAAGCTATTCCGAACCTTGAATATCGTAACATTCGGTCCCGGTCATATTTTTTGTACGGACAGGCACTGGAGCAGCTGGGTGAATATGAGCGGGCCAGAGACGCTTACAGCAGCGTGAACCCATCTCACCAATCCTATGACTTAGTGTTCAATGCTCAGAGGAAGGAGGCGGAAGTTTCGCGAAGACTGGGCGAGTATGATCGCGCACTTGAAATTTATTCCACAATGGAAAGATCTGACAAAAATGCGGAATCCAGACTAGATCTTACCTATGAGATAGCGAGAACAATGCAGCTGCAGGGGGACGCTGATGAGGCGTATGAAATATATAAAAATGTACTTCAGAGCAGAACTCTACAGCCTATGCCTTTAACAAAGGCAAAAACGTATTACGGATTGGCAGAAATCTATCAAATAAATAGACAGAACTACGAAATGGCAGCGGCTTATTATGATTCAGCCGCTTCACAGAATGTTGACCGAAGTGCCCTCCCTGATCATTTTGATGCCCGTGAACTGGCGTCCTCTTTTGGTGAGTACGCAAGAGTAAAAAATGAAATTAATGAAATGGATAGTCTGCTTACTCTGGGCCGAATGGAGGGTGACGAATTTGATGCAGCTATTGCTGAGATTGAGGAATCGATGCAGGAAGAACTTGATCAGCAACGGAGTCGCAGACAACAAGTAGATAACAGCGCAATAAACATAGATGCAACCGATCAATCAGCAGTTGAGGCGTCTGAATCTACAGAATTTGGATTTTTAAATATTGAAAACCGGGCTTTGCTAACCGATGCAAGTATTCAGTTTCAGGCTGTGTGGGGAGAAAGACCATTGGCGGATAACTGGCGGCGATCCGCTGCTGTAAGAGGCTCCCGACTTACTCCGTTCACAGTTTCGGATGACGAAGTTGTTATAGATGAACAAGTAGAATTAGCAGCCCCGCAGCCTGACCAAATACAATTGGATTTGAGTGCAATTCCTTTTACAGAAAGGGAACAGGAAAATATGCAGGCACAGATGGAAAACCGTCAGTATCAATTGGCAAATATTTACTTTCTTTCATTGAATATGCCGGACAGCGCCAAGGTATATTATCAAAAAATAACGAATAGTAACCTGAGCCCCGACTTAATTCCACGGTCTCTATACTCGTTGGCAGAAATAGAGTTATCGCAGGGTAATACGGAAAAGGCAAGGGAGTGGGCAGAAAGACTCATAAAGGATTACCCAAATACAATATTTGCCAGGCGTACAGCCGATCGTCTCGGTATAGAGCTCATTGAGTCGGTAGATACCAATGATCCCTCAGGAAATGGATCGTACCATTTAAATATGCAAACAGACTCCATCAAAAATCCCGCAGAAAAAGCTATGGCTTTGCATCAGGTTGCGAAGAATGAACTATTAGGTGATAAACGGGCAGTTCTGCTTTTTGAAGCAGCAAAGTTGTATATATCAGCTGCTAATCACAGTCATAAAGATTCCCTGAAAAGTGTAAGTAATTGGTTCGATACAAAAAGTTCATGGGAAAGAAACAGCCGGGATTTAATGATGCGACAGGATTCAGCTTTTTCAGCCCTGATGGATGCTTCCCTTTCGGATACTGAAAGAGAATATTGGGAAAGTGTTGCAGACTCTGCACTTACTGAACCTGATTTCAAATCAATCTTTCCATTTGAGGGAGCCTATTGGGATAGTACAAGATCGGTTTTAAATGAAATCGAGACCAGTTATGCACCAAGCAATGTAATGCCAAAAGTGCGAATTCTTCAGGAGTCTATTCGAAAACCTCATTCAGGTAGAGATTACGAAGAAGTTGAAGAACCATTTGACGAAGATCGTATATCCACTGAACCGGATAGAGAGATCGTCTCGTGCAGTGATATGAATGTACCTGTGACCATTTCGGGTGGAATAGATTGGTTTTTGGAACGAATAGACTACCCGGATTGGGCTGTTGGGAGCGGTATTAGCGGAGAGATTTCTTATTTATTCAACATTTCACCTGACGGCGATATTATACATTATGAGCAGGCAAGCAGGACAGATCGATCCGGTATTCCACAATCGTTTGAAGGGGCTATAGAATCACATCTCAAATTCGAGTCGATGCCGGTAAATGACAATGTGCAATGTGTGTTCTCCTTTCCGTATGAAACCCCGTAAGATGAATTGGTGTGATGTTGCTATTCGATAGCTAACCGCGAAGCACTGCTTCGCAATATCAACGCTCGGATTTA
>PWFZ01000234.1 GCA_003555185.1 Balneolaceae bacterium
CCGTGCAGATTTGTCCAGATAACTCCGGTTTCCGGATGAGTTGCCATTCCCTGGATATTTCTTAATCCATAGGCAAAAATTTCATCCAGGCCTTCTTCTCCAACAAAAGGATTGTCTTCAGGGACGCTTCCGTCATCATGAAGGCGAAACAGGTTTCCGTTTGAATTGGTAATATCCTGTGCCGTGTCCATCGCTCCCCGGTCACCGATAGAAAAATAGAGGTACCCATCTCCATCAAACCCGATACGGCTGCCAAAATGCTGGCCCGCATTGGAAAACACATTTCCGGTATATATTTCTTCGTGGTTAACCAATTCGTATCCCTCAAGTTGTGCCCTCATAATGGAGGTGGCAGCCCCGCCATCACCCGCTTTAGAAAAACTCAGGTAAATCCACCCGTTATTCTCGTAATCAGGATGAAGTTCAATATCCAAAAGTCCGCCCTGGCCACGGGCAACAACATCCGGTGTACCGGAGATTGGCTCCCCCCTTAATTCGCCATTCTCTACAATTCTAAGATCTCCATCTCGCTCGGTAATTAAAACAGTACCGTTTGGCAAAAATGCCATTCCCCAGGGGACATCCAAACCTGAAACAACCGTTTCAACTCTAAAATCCAGTTTTTCAGATTCATGAACTTCTCCCTCAGCGGAAGGCTCGGGAAAGTAGTTAATTTCATCATTTGTCGGGGGTTCTTCATCTGGTATATCAGAAGAAGGCACATCTGTTGAACATGCGATTATAAAAATCATCATGACCAAAAAAGGTAAGTACTTAATTTTACGCATCATATTCATCATCTCTTTTTAATTTGAAATTTTAGTGGAACCAATGGATAAAAACATCATTCTCCTGAATTCTGTTCGAAGACTTAAGTTTAAAAATGAAACCAAGCCGTTACTTATGAATTAAGATGTTCTCCCCGAATAAAATAATAAATTATAACCAGTTAATTGTTTACAAGAATCAATCCAATTGATATACACCCTCTAAATCAAAGGGCAATTCTTGATCATCTGAAAACCCTTCTAAATCGGCAGAAATCTGTGCCGACCCTCTGAGTTTATAGTTAAATTCCTTTTTCCCTCCCATAATATCCAGCATGGCTGATCCCATTTGTGCTGTATTTAAACGAATAGGTATAACAATGGTTTTATTTTCTGATCCGGAAATATCTATTCTCTCTTCCAATTCTGTGTCCAGCCAGTTTCTGCCATTTACATCCAATATATATTTTGCTCCGGAAAGGGCAATCCCGAAAAAGTTCGGGTTCGATACCCGAAAAGTAGCTTCAACATCCGCTCCGGAAAACGACATACTTTTCACCTCCATTCCTCCAAACCTGATACTCGGTGGCTTGGGAATAGGTAAAACTCCTGAAGCTTCTACCGGTACACTTCGTGACCCAAATGCAGACATATCAAAAGCAACTTCGGTGGAAAGCTTATATGATAGACTGTCTTGCCGGGCCAGGGAACCAAATGTTTGGTACAATTCAGAAAATTTCATAGAGACCGGCACTTGAATTACGCTTTTAGACTCCTTCCCGATGGAGATGGCTTCTTCCTGTGTGCCGGTAAGGAATGACTGATCATTAATAAAAAACTCATAAGAATATCCTTCTGCGTTCACACCCATTGAGTTCGGGTTGGTAACATCAAAATCAAACAGGAGGGTTACACCATCAAACGAAATATTCTGGATGGAAACATTAGAGAACTCAACATCCGGCTCTTGAATATCCGTTAGCCCTCTTATTGTACTACAACTGATGAACAAAAGGGAAAGAGAGAGAAACAGTAAAATCTTTTTTGTCATGGGTAAGTATTATGTAAGAATGGAATTCAATTCCGATTTTATTTTGTTGGAGTACCACGTATTAAACGAAAGATAGAGATTTAACGTGTACAATGAATTATCATAATGGTTTCAATCGATAATGAATTCTAATATTGAGGTAAAATGCTCATAAATGCCAGTGACACTCCCGAAACTGCCTTTAAGAAAGTTAATGATGAACTGAAAAGCGCCATCGTTAATAAACATCACAAATTCCGGTTTTTCTCCCTTGCTACCGTGAATAACAACATCCCCCATACCCGAATGGTGGTCATGCGTTCATTTTATGACGATTGCACCTTTGAACTTTACACGGATCAAAGAGCTCAGAAAATAAATCACTTGTCTAAAAATCCCAATGCAACAGCGCTGTTTTGGGATCCATCCAAAAATGTGCAGGTTCGAATGCAGTGCAACGCAACAATTCATCATCAAAACGAGAGAGCTAAAAAAGTGTGGCAAACAATTCAGGGAGCTGCAAAAAAAGCCTACACCCAGCTTGTAGAACCCGGGTTACCCATAGCTAGTCCAAAAGATGCTCATAAGTGGCCGAATGAAAAGACAGATAATCATTTTGCGATTATTCAATGTATTCCGTGGCAAATTCGGGTTTTACAGCTCAATAAATCGGAACACCTGGCGCTTGTTTTTCAGAACAATCCAATATCCAACAAATGGGAAGGCAACTGGATTGCACCTTAAAACATGGCTGAACTGATATGGACCGAGCCACATACAGGATAATTTCCGTCCTCTATAATTAGCCATTCACGTTGTGAAACTCTAAATTCCAACCACAAAAAAAGAACGTTAACACGTATAGAATCCATATAATAGATGTCAGACTCTCAAAAATATATTGACGACAACATTGACGCTTTTCAAGAACAGCTTTTTGATCTTTTACGAATTCCCAGTGTAAGCACGAATCCAACCCGGAAACCGGATGTGCTTAAAGCCGCAGAATTCCTGATCGACCAGCTAAAGAAAATTGGTTTAGACGATGTGACTCTTCACAAAACAAAGGGACATCCAATCATCACGGCACAAAAAATTACGGATGATAGCAAACCAACCGTGCTGATTTATGGGCACTATGATGTTCAACCACCGGATCCTGAAGAATTATGGGATACTCCTCCTTTTGAGCCAACGGTAAAAAACGGTCGCGTGTACGCCCGTGGAGCAAGTGATGATAAAGGTCAGTCGTTTACACATATAAAGTCTGTTGAATCTTTCTTAAAAACAGGAACCGATTTACCTGTTAACGTTAAATTTATTCTTGAAGGGGAAGAAGAGATTGGATCACCTAATCTGATCCCGTTTATTGAAGAGAATAAAGATTTGCTCGAATGCGACATGGTACTGATATCTGACACCGCCATGTTCGGGGAAGATCAGCCATCCATTACCTACGGCCTGCGTGGACTCGCATATATGGAAATTCATGTAACCGGACCCAATCGCGATCTTCATTCCGGTGTGTATGGCGGAGCCGTTGAAAATCCGGTTAATGTACTCACCGAAATTATCGCACAGCTGAAAGACAAAGATGGCGTAATTCAGATTGAAGGGTTTTATGACGATGTGGAGCCGATGACTCCCGAAATGAGAGAAGCGTACAAAAAGCTTCCCCATGATGACGAACCATACAAAAAGGACCTGCAACTAGAAGCTCTGCATGGAGAAAAAGGGTACTCCACACTCGAACGCGCCTCTGCTCGTCCAACGCTGGATGTAAATGGTATTTGGGGTGGCTACCAAAAAGCAGGAGCCAAAACCGTGCTTCCCGGAAAAGCCGGGGCAAAAGTTAGTATGCGATTGGTGCCGGATCAGGATCCCGAAAAAATTGCCGAGTTGTTTGAAAAGCACGTAAAATCACTGGCTCCGGATACCGTAACTGTAGACGTTGTTCCCCATCACGGTGGACACCCCGTTGTGATTGACCTTAACTATTACGGACTTAAAGCAGCCGCTCAGGCTTTCGAAGACGTTTACGAAAAGAATGTTCTTTTCGCTCGTGAAGGTGGAAGTATCCCAATCGTAGCTGACTTCAAAAAAATCCTGGGAGTCAACTCTATCCTGATGGGCTTTGGCTTAACCCGCGATGCTCTTCACTCACCGAATGAAAGTTTTTCACTGAAAGATTTTCACAGAGGCATTAAAACATCGGCGAGATTCTTTGAGATTCTGCCTGACTTTAAGGAGTAAGGCAGAAATATTAGGTAAAAAAAGACCCGTCAGGTTTTTGAAAACCTGACGGGTCTATCTATATCTATAAAAGGGATTTCCTATTACTCTACTAATCCGTTATCTAATCCATATTTCTGTCCGTGGGTTACTTCGTCCAGAATATCTTTAGGATTATTATTCTCATCTACAACAACCACTGTAGGTTTGTAATTTTTTGCTTCTTCGGGGGTCATCTCGGCGTAAGCCATTACAATCACACGGTCATCAACCTGTGTCAGCCGGGCAGCGGCACCATTCATACAGCAGATACGACTCCCTCTCTCTCCGGGAATGGTATACGTTTCGAGTCTTGAACCATTGGTAATATTTACAACCTGCACTTTTTCGTACGGTAATAAATCTGCCAGTTCAAGCAGTTCTTCATCAATGGTAATACTGCCTTCGTACATCAAATTCGCTTCAGTTACCCGCATTTGATGCAGCTTCGATTTAAACATGGAAAGTTTCATAACTCTTTGGCTTACAATTCAATCAAAATATTGTCAATTAACCGGGTTTCCCCTAGATAGACGGCTCCGGCAATGATATATTCACTGCCCTTTGATAACACAGGAACCGGTTGGAGCGTTTTTTTATCAAACACATTAAGATAATCAATTTCCAACCCTTTTGCCTCAAGCTCGCTTTTTTGATGATCCAAAAGCAACTTCGGAGTATCCACTCCCGACATCACCTGCGATTCAATATAGTGTAATGCACGATATAAACTTGGTGCAATAACCCGTTCATTCTCATCCAAATACATATTCCGACTACTCAGAGCCAGTCCATCATTTGCCCTTACAATCGATGCACACAGTATTTCAATATCGTGGTTAAACTCATGCACCATCTGCCTGATAATTTGAACCTGCTGAATATCTTTTTGTCCAAATACAGCCACATCGGGCTTTATGATGTTGAACAGTTTGTTAACAATCAGTAAAATTCCCTCAAAGAATCCGGGGCGGCTTCCTCCACACATGTGGTTATTAAGCTCTTCAACAGTGATGTTCAGGTAATTCTTTTCATCATACACCTCTCCACGATCCGGGACAAACACGATACTCACCCCTTCTTGTTCACAATCCTTAATATCCGACTCCACTTGACGCGGGTAGCTATCATAGTCTTCATTCGGCCCAAACTGGGTGGGATTTACAAAAATAGAAACTACAACAGCATCAGATTTTTCCCGTGCGTGTTGAATTAGAGAAAGGTGCCCTGCATGGAGAGCGCCCATGGTAGGAACAAATCCGATTTTTTTACCGGACTTTTTCAGCTTATCAATTTCAGAACGTACATCTTTAATTGTCGTGCAAACAATGGTAGTACGTTGTGTTGCCGTTTTATTGTCACTCATTTTTTAAGAAAAAAGAAGCGACATAGTTTGGCTATGCCGCTTTCAAATTAAAAAGAAAGGCTATCAGATTGCCCGGTTCGGGTCAAAATCTTCTAAGAGTTCTTTAACACGAGTTGTAAATGCGCCACCGTGAGCCCCGTCAATAATCCTGTGATCGTAACTCATTGAGAGATACATCATGTGGCGGATAGCAATTACATCACCCTGTTCGGTTTCCCTAACAACCGGCTTTTTCTCTATCACGCCGGTTCCAAGAATGGCTACCTGTGGCTGATTGATAATCGGAGTTCCCATCAGGTTACCCACGCTACCATAGTTTGTAAGTGTAATGGTTCCGCCAACCAAATCATCCGGACTCAATTCCTTGTTTCGTGCTTTATGAGCAAGGTCGTTTACAGCTTTGGCAATTCCCGCAAGGTTTTTATCCTGTGCCTGCTTAATCACCGGCACAATCAACCCGCCTTTACCACCTTCGCCAAGTGCCACAGCCAGTCCAAAGTTAATATCCTTTTTCAGGAGAATATTATCTTCGTCAATAGAGCAGTTAATCAATGGATATTCTCCAATGGCTCTAATAAATGCTTCAATAAAAATCGGAGTAAATGTTAGCTTAACACCTGTTTGCTCCTGAAACTTATGCTTGTTCGCATTTCTCCACTTCACAATATTGGTCACATCCCCTTCACTGAATGTTGTTACATGGGCGGATGTTTTCTTCGAGCGAACCATATGCTCGGCAATCATTTTCCGCATGCGGTCCATTTTTACAATCTCTACATTTTCATGCGGACGCTTCACATTCAATTCACCGGCAGAAATCTTCCCGGTACTTCCGCCACTTTCTTGCGGCTTTGAAGCCGGTTGTGAAGTCGGCTTTTGCAAACCGCTGCTTTTCTTCGCAGCCGGTGCAGATACTTTTCCAGCTTTTTTATCCTCTACGTAAGCCAGTACATCCTTTTTAGAAACGCGTCCGCCCTGTCCACTTCCTTCTATAGACTCCAGTTCTTCCTGGGAAATCCCTTCCTCTTTCGCAATGGATCGCACAAGCGGTGAGAAAAATCGTCCGTCGCTTCCCATTCGCTGAGGCTCGCTACCGGTTGATTCAACCGCAGTTTTTTGAGTCTCTTTCGTCTCCGCTCCATTTGTTGAAGCCTGAGCTTTTTCCTTCTTCGGAGCTTCTTTTTTCGGCGCAGGGGCAGATCCACTTGCTGCTTTTCCTGTGGCGATAATGGCGATCGGCTGACCCACTTCAATAGTCTCATCAGCCTGTACTAAAATTTCTACCAGCGTTCCGGCTTCCGGTGATGGCACTTCTGTATCCACTTTATCAGTGGCAATCTCTAAAAGTGTTTCGTCTACCTCTACGGTATCCCCAACTTTCTTGGCCCACTCAATGACCGTTCCTTCCATAACAGACTCACCCATCTGAGGCATTACCACCTCAATTCGCTCGCCTTCACCATCGCCGCCTGATGTTGCAACCGGCTCTTCTTCAACTTCTTCTTCAGCCGGTGCCTCTTCAGCTACAGTTTCTTCCTGTGGCTCTTCTGCTTCCTCATCATCACTGCCGGAGGTATCCACCGTGGCATCTTTATCGGTGTCGATAATGGCAATCGGCTGACCCACTTCAATAGTCTCATCAGCCTGTACTAAAATTTCTACGAGAACCCCTGCTTCGGGTGATGGCACTTCTGTGTCCACCTTATCCGTGGCAATTTCCAAAAGCGTTTCGTCTACCTCTACGGTATCCCCAACTTTTTTTGCCCACCCAATGACTGTTCCTTCCATTACCGATTCGCCCATCTGGGGCATCACCACTTCAACCTTTGCCATGGTATTCTTTTACTTTAAACTTGTTATCAGAAACTTGATTAATCCGCAGTATTGCAATGCCTGAAAGATCAGAATAATCGAAATTAGATCAAAATGAACTACACCTCTAATTATGGCCTCAGGTTCATTAAAACCCAACGATTTAATTTCAGGAACGATTCTGTGAAAGCGCTTCGGCCAAATCTGCGATCAAATCATCGATGTGCTCAATGCCAACGCTCATTCGAATCAGATTTTCCGGCGTGATGGATCCTTCACTTTCCACACTCCGCCGATGCTCCCACGTGCTTTCAACACCCCCCAGGCTCGTTGCGGGGATGATCAACTGAGAGCCATTCACAACCTTTAACGCTTCCGCTGCGCCACCTTTCACCTGAAATGAGAGCATCCCACCAAAACCTGACATCTGTTTTTTAGCGGTTTGATGTCCCACATGGGACGTTAATCCCGGATAGAAAACCTTCTCAATCCCGGAGTGTTTTTCCAGAAATTCCGCGATGGCCTGAGCATTTTCATTATGCGCCTTCATGCGATGCGGTAATGTTTTAATGCTCCGAATCATCAGCCAGCAATCTGATGGAGACGGAACCGCCCCACC
>PWFZ01000344.1 GCA_003555185.1 Balneolaceae bacterium
ATATGGGTTCCGGGCGTGTGAATGTAAAGATTCTGGGCACCGAACTTGTATCAATTCTCACCTCGTTGTAATTCACATCAAAATCCAGATTTTGTGATACGGTTTCATACCTCAAAAAAGGTTCATTCTGTAAAACGATAGCAGCCTCTTTTGTTGGTACTCTATGGGTAAAGTAAAAATCAGGTAACTCTTCAATATACCGTCGTACTACTCTGTATTTGTACTCAAGAACTGTCCCGGGTCCGGCCTCCGGCATTTCGAACTCCACAATTTTGTACCGGCTGTTCAGGTCCGATCTGGTACTTTGCGCCGGATCGAGGTACACTCTGCTTCCATCGGATTGATGCGTAATTCCCTCGAGTCGGGTGATTACCTCCACATCATCTGCACTGTAAAACGGAATCCCCACCAGTGAGGCGTCAGAAATCTCAAGGGGATCATCACTGTAAACTTTAATGCGAACAAGGTGATCCATTATCGCCTGAAGCCCCCGCGCCCCCTCCTGGAACCGCACCGATGTCTCTTTTAAAAGAATTTCAAACGGGTAGTCATGGTCGGCTTGCATAGTGATCATTTCCTCAGAAATATCACCAAATTTTGAAAAAATGTTAGCATCCTCAACCGCTTCACGTTCCTGCTGAGCTAAAAGAACTTCTCCCGCACTTAGGGTAAAGATAACCAGTAAAATAATGCGGGAGGGAAATCTCATAACCATCTTTATGCTAAAAATCAGTGGCGCAATTTGTTCTCTATGAACTGACCTTTGTTATAAATCCCAATTGCACGCCCTGTCATTTGTTGACCGATATAGGGTGAATTTCTCGATTTCGAACGGACCTCTTTAGCCGAATACATCCACTCTTCATCCGTAGTAAACAGAGTTAAGTTGGCTTTATTTCCTTTCTCCAGCTTTGGAATATCCAGGTTCAAGATTTTTCTAGGGTTCGTAACCAGCTTTTCGAGCAATTGAGTAAGTGTTAGTTTACCCGTTTTCAACAGTTGTTTCACAGAAACGCTCCATACTGTTTCAAGACCAATAATTCCGTTGGGAGCATAAATAAATTCAACTTCTTTTTCGTCTACAGCGTGCGGGGCATGATCGGTACAAATCACATCAATCGTCCCATCTACCAATCCTTCTATCATGGCGTCCACATCATCCTGTGTTCTAAGCGGAGGATGCATTTTCACGTTTGTATCGAAATCACGCTTTTCAACTTCTTCATCAGTCAGGTCAAAATGGTGAGCACAAACTTCTGTCGTTACGTTTACGCCTTCTTCTTTCGCTTTTCGAATCAGGTCAACCGCTTTACGTGTGCTTATATGTGCCACATGAATGTGTCCGCCCGTAAATTCGGCTAGCAAAATATCCCGCGCAATCATGGTTTCTTCGGCGATACCGGGAGTACCATCGAGACCAAGCTTAGTAGAAACATCACCTTCGTTCATATGGCCCGGGCGTGAGAGCTCCAAATCTTCCTCATGGTTGATGATTGGCATTCCCAGCATGGATGAGTATTCCAAAGCAACGCGCATCACCTGAGAGCTCGCCACGGGATCGCCGTCATCACTGAATGCTACCGCACCCCCTTTCTTCATATCGGCCATTTCTGCGATTGAATTTCCGGCCCGTTCTTTTGTTACGCAACCGATCGGGTGAACATCAACTGCCTCGCCCTCTGATTTTTTTCGAATATACTCAACAACATCGCGGGTATGAATCGCCGGTTTGGTATTCGGCATACAGGCTACTTCCGTGAATCCGCCAAAAGCCGCTGACCGACATCCGGTTTCAATCGTCTCCTTATGCTCAAAACCCGGTTCGCGAAAGTGAACGTGCATATCCATCCAACCGCCACTTATAAAAGCTCCTTTAGCATCAAAAATGTCTTCATTCTTTTCCTGCTTTAACCCAACTCCAATTTCTGCGATAACTCCATCACGGATACGCAGGTCCATCGTTTCTTTGCCATTATAACTATCGCCTACCGGTATGCAGTTCTGTATGAGAAGGTTTGGAGTCATTATCATAAAATATTGTAGATTAAATTTGATCAGAATATAGGCTGATTTCGGCTGAATTACGATCTAAAATCCTGTTATGATTCGATAACCTTCAACCTCTTCAAAATTTCACTACAATTAATCCGCACATTATGCGTGAGGATCTTATTGAGTATTTACATAACCCTTAATGAGGTCATGTCATATTTCACTGTAGATATTACATAGTTTAATGAGAAAATCTTTGAAAATAAAAACGGTGACAGGAAAGAAAATAAGCGCTTATGTATCGGCATTAGCAGGACTTAGAATGACCGTCTTCCGGGAATTCCCCTATCTTTATGATGGATCTCTTAAGTATGAGGAAGACTACCTCCAAACGTATGTTCAGTCTGAAGAAAGTGTAGCTGTGCTGGTATTTGATAATGAAAATATTGTTGGTGCATCCACTGCTCTTCCGATGCAAGATGAAACTCCAGAATTTAAGTTGCCATTTCTTAAAAATGGATACAATCCAGAAACGGTTTTCTACTGCGGAGAATCCGTTTTGTTAGAAACATATCGAGGTAGAGGAATTTACTCTCGCTTTTTTTTTGAGAGAGAAAACCACGCCAAAAAGCTGAATCGGTTTGAATGGATTTGCTTTTGTGCAGTACAGCGGCCCGACGATCACCCACTAAAACCTGATGACTATCAACCACTGGACCCCGTTTGGAAGAAATTTGGCTATAAAAAGCATCCTGAATTAACGGCTGCCTATTCCTGGAAAGATGTAAACAAACAAGAGGAAACAGAAAAACAGATGGTTTTTTGGATGAAGAAACTGGACTCGGAAAAGTAGCCTCTACTTTCTGTACTACAAATATCCCCGACATAATTCTTGCCATTGCGTAATCAAACAGAGATTTTAAAAGCTATGGCAAAACAAATCCCCTTTGCGTTTGATGTCGCTTCTGTAAGTGACATTACCAACCAGATTAAATCGCTGCTCGAATCGAACTTCATTGATGTGCTTGTGGAGGGTGAGCTGAGTAATGTAAATCAAAGCCGAAACGGTCATGTCTATTTCACGATTAAAGATGACAATGCCCAGCTTCCTTGTGTAATGTGGAGATCAAAAGCACAGCAGCTTGGAGTTGAATTAAAAGACGGTCAGCAGGTAGTTCTTGGCGGAGACATTCAGGTTTATGCCCCGCATGGGCGATATCAAATGATTGTAAGTCTGGTGGAACAGGCCGGTGTGGGACGGCTTCAGCAGAAATTTGAGGAGCTAAAAAAGAAACTTCAGGCAGAGGGACTCTTTGATGATATTCACAAGAAACCCCTTCCTGCATTTCCGGAACATATCGGAGTAATTACATCCTCAACAAGCGCGGCTTTTCAAGACATAAAAGCAACATTCGAAAAAAGATGGCCATTGGCTACTCTCTATCTTCATCACGCCAGCGTACAGGGATTAAATGCTGCAGGAGAACTTGTAAGAGCCATTCAATATTTTCAGAATCATCCCAAAGTTGAACTGCTGATTATTGGACGAGGCGGAGGATCGCTGGAAGATTTATGGCCGTTCAACGAGGAGGTAGTCGCACGTACACTTTTTGAATCTAAAATTCCTGTGATCAGCGCAGTTGGGCATGAAGTGGATTTTAGCATCAGCGACTTTGTAGCCGATTCCAGAGCGGCAACTCCTACACAAGCAGTTATGATTGCAGCGCCGGATATCAATGATTTAAGACTCCAGATTGATGACTATTCCGGAACTATAGAACATCATCTAAAACGAAAAATAGAGCAGTACAGAGAGTATGTTTATAGATTAGCTCACTCCCATGCATTGTTAAAAGTTCAGGATCGAATTCGTCACCATAAAAACCGGGTGGACACTCTTACCGATCGAATTAAAAGTCGATTTGAACGAAAAATCATGGAGCACAAGTCTCACCTTCAACGTTTGCAGCATGCTCTTGATACTGAAAATCCAAAAGCACCGCTGGAAAAGGGGTTCGTCAGGATTTTACAAAATGGAAAATGGGTGCGATCTAAATCAGTGTTTACCGATAAAGATCCATTCGATATTGAATGGAAAGATGGGATTGTTAAAAAGGAAAGTTAAAAAAGATTCCCTGCTCAAACGAAGTTTGGAGATGCCCTGAGGCTGTCAAAGAGGGTTTATGAATGAAATCTCTAATTATTTAAGTCATACCGGACCCCGATCCGCTCATCTTTTACCCGCTAGCTGGTGTTTTTCCAGTCCCGAACTCGTTTTCGGGGCGATATCTCCTAGCCATATCAACGCCGGGAAATTCTGATCCCGAAAGCTTTCGGCACATAATGACACCCTTTTTGGACAACCTCACGACACAGATTAACAGGTAATTTAAAGTTACCGGCTTAATGCTTCGTTGAATGCTTCATCGGTCAGGCTTCGTCGCAATAGATTTACAGCATCTTCTCTCGAAAGCCTAATTCTGGAGTAGACATAATGAGTATTATTCTCCTGAACGTATTCAACTGTTTCATCCAGATCAGAAAACTCCAGATTTCGAACGCTATTTCTTAAATCAATAATAAAGCCCGGAGATTCATATTCGGCTCTTCCATCATCTGAAACAAGAGAAACACGAATATTTTCAACAAATTTGTCGATAGTGAATCTTAGATTTTCTGTAGCCAATTCTATTGATTGTTGATGCGTCTCAGCTGAGTCAGCGGCAATTGCCAAAGCATAGCCCGTAAAATGAACGGTATCTGCTTCGGATGTAATAGTATTATTATACCATTCAGGAACAGATTCATCTACAACTTCTTCTTCAGTATCCGGTTCGGTTGTAAGAGTTTCAGGCGGAGAGCAGGAAAATAAAAATCCGAGAATAAAGAGTGCCGTTACATATAATTTCATAGTCCTAATTAAGCTTATAATATCCGATTGAGCCGGATTCTGTTTCAATTTTCAAATTCAGGGCATCACCGGTGTTTTGCGATTTATCAACTATTTTCTGCAATTCGCTTAAGGTAGTTACCTTTTTGCCATTTACCTCAAGAATTCTATATCCCTGTTTTAAACCTCTCATTTGAGCGGGTGATTCATTATCAATACGGTGAATATACAGATCAAACACTATTGGATCTTCAGGTGATGCCAGTCCCTGTACCGAAAATCCAAGATCGTCAAATTTTTGATACTCTATACCTGAACCATCTCTGTTTTCGGGTATTTCATCAAAATCGTCATCCGGCTCCAGTTGCTGTTGTTCTCCAAAAGAGAGGAGCTCGGGCTCCGGTCTGACTAATTCCTGCAGTTCAACTTCTTTGACAAGTGTTTCTCCATCCCGCCAAATTGTGAGATTTATTTTAGCACCGGGGCGAAACATTGCCACTTTTTCCTGTAGCTGATTCGATTCATTTACTTCTTCTTCATTGACCTTAAGAATGATATCAGATGGATTAACCCCACCTTTACTTGCAGCCCCATCTTCAGTTACGTTCGATACAATAACACCTCTGATTCGTTCCAGGCCTGCTCTTCTTGCCAATTCATCATCCACAGACTGAATACTGATTCCCAGCATTCCACGGCGAACCTCACCGAATTCTATTAAATCTTCTGCTACTTTCATTGCCAGATTACTTGGTACGGCAAAGCCATACCCCTGATAATTGCCGCTTTGAGTAGCAATTGCTGTGTTAATTCCAATCAGTTCTCCACTGGTATTCACGAGTGCACCGCCACTGTTTCCCCGGTTGATGGCCGCGTCTGTTTGTATAAAGCTTTCTATTCGCAAAATGTCATCAATAATTTGCACATCTCGGCCTAAAGCGCTGACTATTCCGGCCGTTACAGTAGATTGAAGCCTTAATGGATTACCAATTGCCAAAACCCATTCACCAACTTCAATTTGACTGGAATTACCAATTGTGAGCTGAGGAAAATCTTTTCCATCTATTTTTAAAACGGCTAAATCTGTGCTTGGATCCCTGCCTACTATTCTGGCATCGTATGTTCGTTTGTCCTGCAGAGTTACTGAAATCCCATCTCTAACTGCGTGTTCAACAACATGATTATTGGTTAGTATGTAGCCATCACTTGTGATAAGCACTCCCGAACCTACAGTATTAGCCCTGGGAGGCATGAATCGTCTCCACATTGACTCTTCATCTTCATCACCATTTCCCCGTAAATCCTGACTTCTTGTAGGAACAATTGTTTCAATATAGACGACAGTAGGAGTTACATTTTTTGCAATAGAACGAAAGACGAATCGATCATCTATCTTTTCAAGATCCTCGTTCGACCACATTGGCATTTCGCTTCTGTTAACATCCGTATATCGAACTTCAGCCAGATCAAACGAAAAGGATCCCTGCCTAATTAGCGTAATAATAATTCCTATTAATATTCCTATCAACAGAAGTAGTACACCCGATAAAAATTTATCTCTTATTTTCATAATCGTTCATCAAAAGCTGCTCAAAAATTTTATCAGATTTGCGGGGTTTTATTCCCTCAACGTGATATTTAAAATATTTATCCAGATAGAAAATCAGATCACTTAGTTCATTCTCTCTAAAATCGATTTCAAAAATGGATGATTTCATAGAGTGCAGCGATTCATTAACAAAGTAAAATTGATGGGGTGTCAACTTCATACTCTGATCATCCAACGCCTCACATGATAATGTTCCCGACTCTATATTTATATAACCGTTATTTTCGCCAACTTGTTCCACAACAGATTGCAAACCTATACCAATTAATTGCGCTAATCGAATTTGGACATAGGGAAATATTTTCCTGGTAATAGTGGGTTGTTTCTCGATCCATGGCAAGAATTTTAACAGAAAATCAAATACCGGTCTGTTTTGTTCATTTTCATGAATTAACTGTTCAGTCATTTCCATGGTAGTGATAACCAACGCCATTTTTTCTACATCGGTTCGAATTTTATCCAGCTTTTTCAGATAAGATGCATCCGACAAGGTTTGAACAGACCGCGTGGATTTGTTATAAAATACAGCCTCAATAATTTGACCCGGTACCAGAAATGCTGCAAATTTACTTTTTGGTTTGCGGGCTCCCTTGGCTATTACTGCTATTTTACCATGGGTTTCCGTAAAAATCGTAGCTATGATGCTCGACTCCTTAAAGTCTATGGTTCGCAATACAATGGCAGGAGATTTTTCAATCAAAATTCATGTGGTTTATGGAACCTCAAATTAAATCAGATACCGGAAAAATTACAATATGAATTTGTCTAAACCCATTCACCGGTCAAAGATTTGAAAACTTCACATATATGCTAATCTTCAATTATATGCTTGTCCTCAAGATACTGAACAATCGCCGGTAAAAATGTCAATGCAGTAAAGAGGGTCATTCCAATTCCAATAACAGCCATCACTCCGATAGATTGCAGCCCGGGGTGGTTAGTAAATAATAAGCCGGCAAAACCCATCATTGTTGTAAGAGAGCCAATTGTTATATGTTGACCTGTACTTGAGAGTACGTTCCACATATTTTTCTTCCCTTCATCCCTATATCTGTGAGCAAGATGTACGCCATTATCACAACCTATACCGAGAATGGCAGGAAGTACAACTAAGTTGTAAAAGTTAAATTTCAGTCCGAATATCAACATCACTCCAAAGAGGAACAATAAACCTATAATTAGTGGAATGAGTGCAATTATCGACCATTTTAACGACCGGAATGAGAACAGTATAAATATGAATACCATTAAAAACGTGGCGATCACCATATAAGGGCTTTCTGTTCTCATCAGCTCGAGCATTGAAGCTGCTACA
>PWFZ01000337.1 GCA_003555185.1 Balneolaceae bacterium
TGATAAAGATCACGTAGCTGAATTTGGAAAATCGACTACCATGGGCCGGCCCGGCCAACCCTCGGAAGTGGCACCTGCCTATGTATTTCTGGCATCGGAAGATGCATCGTATATGTCCGGGCAAGTGATCCATGTAAACGGTGGCGAAGCGGTGGGGAGTTAAGGTTAAACACCCCGACGGATTTACTCTGAATGAGTCAAATTAGAACTTGGTGATTTCTCTTTTTTCGGAAAATCGGTGAGCTCATAAATGAGTGGTTCTAATTCGAACAACGGACGCGGGCACTTATTCACTGAAATTCGTTTCGCCTCATTCAAATCTTCAATATCAACAACCACTGAAACAATATTATTCACCACCCTAATCAAATCAACTGATACCGGAATTGCAAAATACCGGGTTGACCACCCAAATAAATGGTCACTTCCTAAAATGACAAACTCAACATTCTCCCCATCGTTGGATTTTACCAGTCCGGCCATAAAGCCCATTATTTCTCCCTTGTGGTTACTGACAGGGGCTCCTACAGAATCCTTCACCACTTCTATTTCAGATTGTTTTAACTTCATGATCTTGCTCTCTAAGTATTAGAATTAATATAGTGACTAACCATTTCATGGTCAGCTCTCTGTAACTCATTATACTATGCAAGATGACAGCATCTATGACGGCACCCTATAGAAGAGCTTTTGATTTTTTTGTAGCAAAAATTATCACAATGCCGTTTTTAGCTTAATGGAGATAATGTAGCATAATTTACCACGTGCAAACCCCAAAGTTCGCTATTCAGTTTGCAAAGTGATCAATCGATATTGTAAAGGAAGTAGTGATAAAAATCACTGAAAATGTAAACTGATATTAAGATTCAGATAACTATGAATTCAAGAATTTTAGCCTCATCGACAATTACAGGACAAAATGTCTATAACATGGAAGAAGAAAATATTGGAAATATTAAAGATTTGATGATCGACCCTATAGATGCAAAAGTAGCCTATGCAGTTCTCTCATTTGGAGGATTTTTGGATATTGGCAGTAAGTATTTTGCCATTCCCCTCGAGGCTCTTCAGTTTTCCGATAAGGATGACACAATTAAATTAGATGTGAATAAAGAAACGCTGGAAAACGCGCCCAGTTTTGATAAAGACAATTGGCCAATGACTGCTGACAGTGAATTTATGGACTCTGTATACAGACATTATGGCTATGAAAATCAAGGACGAGCAGTTTTATAAAGGATCTTCTTTTTACTAATTCTTTACCCCCCTAGGAGGGTACACTTACTCTTCCCCTGAGAGATAAGGGTACCCTCTTCTTTTTTAAAACAAGAGAAATATCAATTTAAACAAACAAGAATTGAATCATGAGCACATCAGAAAATCAAGAGAATGGAAAGAGAAATATTGATGAACATTCAAAAAATGAGGATCTAAAAAAAAATCGGGAGTCATCCGATAATAAGTACCAGACCTCAGAACAGGGTGTAAGAATAAATCATACCGATGATTCTTTAAAAGCAGGTGGCAGGGGTCCCACCATTATGG
This sequence comes from Balneolaceae bacterium, assembly GCA_003555185.1. Taxonomy (GTDB): domain Bacteria; phylum Bacteroidota; class Rhodothermia; order Balneolales; family Balneolaceae; genus SW132. The sequence goes on from PWFZ01000337.1 coordinate 1,546, forward strand.
AAGATTTCCATTTCCGGGAAAAGTTGACCCATTTCGATCATGAAAGAATTCCCGAAAGAGTGGTTCATGCTCGGGGATCTGCGGCACATGGTTTTTTTCAGCCCTATGAAAATGCCTCCCAGTTTTCTAAAGCGAGTTTTTTACAGGATCCATCAAAGAAAACGCCTGTATTTCTTCGTTTTTCTACCGTTGTAGGCTCCCGGGGTTCAGCCGATACGGTTCGGGATGTACGGGGTTTTGCCACAAAATTTTATACAGAAGATGGAAACTTCGATTTGGTGGGCAATAACATGCCTATATTTTTTATTCAGGATGCAATTAAATTCCCGGATTTGGTTCACTCCATTAAACCCGAACCCGATAATGAAATGCCCCAGGCATCGGCAGCACACGATACATTTTGGGATTTCGCCTCCCTTACCCCCGAAATAACCCATATGCTGATGTGGGTATTATCCGATCGTGCCCTGCCACGCAGTTATCGAATGATGGAAGGATTTGGTGTACACACCTTTCGCTTGATTGATAAGGAGGAGAAATCACGTTTCGTGAAATTTCACTGGAAACCAACGTTAGGCACTCATTCGCTTGTATGGGATGAAACACAAAAGCTGGCCGGAAAAGATCCTGATTTTAACCGGCGTGACCTTTGGGAATCTATCGAAAATGAAGACTATCCGGAATTCGAGCTTGGGTTTCAGATTGTGGAAGAAGAGGATGAACACTCGTTTGATTTTGACTTGCTGGATCCTACCAAAATTATTCCTGAAGAAGAAGTGCCGGTAATACCGGTTGGTAAAATGACCCTCAACAGAAACCCGGATAATTTTTTTGCAGAAACAGAGCAAGTAGCCTTTCATATAGCAAATGTGGTTCCCGGTATAGATTTCACGAATGACCCTCTGCTTCAGGGTCGATTATTTTCCTATCTCGATACGCAATTGCTCCGTCTTGGAGGACCCAATTTTGCTGAAATACCTATTAACCGTCCTGTAGCAGAAGTTCATAATAATCAGCGTGATGGATTTAGCAGGCAAAAAATTAATACCGGAAAAACATCCTATATGCCAAATTCTATTCGGGGAGGCTGCCCAATGTCAGCACCGGAGAATATGGGAGGGTATGTTCATCATGCCGAAAAAGTAGAGGGACACAAGATCAGGGAGCGAAGTGAAAGTTTTAAAGATCATTTTAGTCAGGCTACACTGTTCTGGAACAGTATGTCGAAACCGGAGAAAAAACATATTGTGAAAGCAGCCCATTTTGAGTTGGGGAAAGTGATGGATAAAGAGGTTAGGAAACGGATCATTCACGACCTGTTTAATAACGTTGATCACAAGTTTGCCAAACGAGTAGCTGAAGGAGTAGGTATTGAGCCTCCGCCTTCTGAAACGATTAAAAATAATGAGAAAAAATCTCCGGCACTAAGTATGGAAGATACAGTAAAGAACACGATTAAAACCAGAAAGATAGCCATTATAGCACTCAACAAGGCTGACCATTCCAATATAAAAGATGTAAAAGAGCAATTGATGGAAGCCGGAGCCCAGGTTCATATCATTTCGAAACACGGCGGGGTACTTGAAAATGGGAAAGAAGAAATTGAAGTCGATAAGACATTTATTACCGTCGAATCTGTAATGTACGATGCAGTATTTATTCCGGGCGGAAAAAAATTCATCGAAAAGCTAAAGAAAAATGGAGACGCCATTCACTTTGTGAACGAAGCTTTTAAACATTGTAAATCTATAGCTGCATTGGGAGAAGGAGTGAAATTTTTAAGAGAATGCAGACTACCCGGCATTAGCATATCAACAACTATTCCGGGAGATTTTTCTTCAGAAAAAGGTGTGATAACCGGTAACCCCGGTACCCTTGATAAATTTATGGAAGCATTTATAGAGGCAATTGCAAAACATCGACATTGGGACAGAGAGACGATTGAAGAAGTACCTGCATAGATACTTGCATATAGAAAATCTGCAGATAGTAGACAAACATGAATTATAAAGTAAAGTTATGAGAGATCAATCAAACAGAAGCAACCAAAGCTTAAAAGAAGAAGCAAACTACACTAAAAATGTAGATCGAAAAATCAATCAGCCTCGCTTTCCCTCTTGGGATAGTGAGGAGCTTGACTTGACCGCCCGATACCAACGAGTTGAAGGTTATACGCCCGTTTTTGAGCAAGAAGTGATACATGACATTAAAGATAAATCCTAAAAACCCATACAAAATGAATGATTCAAAATTAGAACTCGACAAGTATGTTCAAGAAGTGAACGAGTATATAAAACAGCTGGCAGAAGATTTGGGACATCCCGACGAAAAAAAGCGGGTGATGATTATCTGGCGGGCTGTTATGCACTCCATCCGTGATCGGATTCAGCTGTCGGAATCACTGGATCTAATCTCTCCGCTGCCGATAATATTACGAGGGATTTATACAACAGGATGGAAGTACACGGATTCTCCGCCTTATAATTATAAAACAATCGAACAGATGAAGGATCAGGTAAAAGACCTTCAGAACCAGTATGGCGAACAGACATTTGACTGGGGAAAATCAACTGATGAGATTATTTCAATCGTATTGGATTCTCTTCAGAAAAAATATTTCACTGAAGGTCAAATGGATCATATACGAACACAACTTCCGGACGAAGTAAAATCGTTAGTGAAAACTTCTGCTTAGCGAAATATGTCTATTTCGAGGAGGTTTTTTTCTCAACCCATACACCTTCCTTTTTTTCATATTTATTCTTAACAGCATCCCAGGCCCTTCGCTCCGATTCCTCTTCCCTGGAAGAATCGGGGCGTCCTGCGGCTGTCTCGTCGTATTCTTCCCAGGCTTTGTTATACTCTTTTCTATAAATCTCACTGGCCGGTTTAGGCATTGAAGTGAGTAACGTATTGGGTAAGTCTGATACACTTTTATAAGGCATAGAACCTCTCTCTTTTTTGTTAAATGAATTTATTATAGTAACTAATTGGATGACTGTTTATTTTTTCATAGTCTGACTTTATCAGTAGAGAGTTAAGTGAAACAATTTTCACATGAGTTAGTTTATCATACTCGAAAACAAGTAAGAAAAAAGTGAGAGACAGCCGAATATCTCGGTTGAATAAAATCAAAAGAAAGAGAGGATATTTTTATGAGAAATCTACATTTAGCATCGTATATGATTGGTTTCATTCTTCTATTCGGAGCTATATTTTTAGCCCAGTGCGATACCGACACAAGAACAGACAGAGATCAATATTCACAGGAACAAGAAGAAGTTCCCCAAATAGGAACAGATGAGGAAGACAGACGCCATGACGGAACGGGAACTGAGGGAACCGGGGCAGTCCAACAAGATTACACCATAGATTTTGAGGCCGGCCGTGATCAACTGATTCAGGACATAGAAGAGCTTCGTGATGATTTGGATGAACAGCTTGAAAGAAACGACCTAACACATCAGGAAATTGAACAAATCAAAAATGATCGAACTGAACTGGCGAGAACTCTAAGAGAAGTACAAACTTCTACCGTGGAAACCTGGAATTATATACGGACAGAGGCCCAACAATCTTACGATAGAATAGCCGCACGATATGATGACGGGCGACCGGATTGACAAACCGAGGGATAGTTTTTTGGGCATATCTTTTTATTCAGGAACGTATTAATCGAAACAGCTGAATCATAAAATCAACATAATGAAACCATCCATTGCCGTGCACGGTGGGTCCGGAACACTGCCGTCATCCATCACCGATGCAAAAATCAGAATTATGTACCTGAATGCACTGCAGGAAGCATTGGATGAAGGGTTTAACTCCTTAAAATCGAACGCATCTGCACTCGAAGCTGTGACGAAAGCTGTATGTATTCTTGAAGATTCTGAGCTCTTTAATGCCGGAAAAGGATCCGTTTTCACATCAAAAGGTGATCATGAAATGGATGCATCCCTGATGGATGGGAAAACACTACAGGCGGGAGCCGTAGCAGGAATTAAAGGTATTAGAAATCCGATTCTGTTTGCAAAAGATATTCTTCACAACTCAGATTTTGTATTTCTGGCTGGAGTTGAAGCCATTGAATTCGCACGTCAGCGTGGGTATAAGTTTTTACCTCAATCCTACTTTTATAATCAACACCGTTACGATCAGTGGCAAGAGCTTAAAGGAACCGGTGAGGTAAAGCTGGACCATTCCCATAAGGATGAATCTACCTTTGGTACTGTGGGTGCAGTGGCAGTCGATAACGATGGAAATATAGCCGCGGCTACATCAACCGGTGGAATGACCAATAAATCGTGGGGCCGCATAGGCGACAGTCCCCTGATAGGGGCCGGAACTTATGCCAATAACAAAACCTGTGCCGTTTCTTGTACCGGTTATGGTGAGTATTTTATTCGCGGAGTTATTGCTTACGATGTTTCCTGCCGAATGGAATACGGAGGCGTGAATCTGGAACTTGCTGCCGAAAACTCAGTCAACAATCGGCTTAAAAATATAGGCGGTGAAGGTGGACTGATTGCTGTTGATGCTAAAGGGAACATTTCCATGCCGTTTAATACAGAAGGGATGTATCGCGGCATGAAAAATGATCGAACCTCATTTACTAAAATTGCATAACCTTTTCCTTGTCCTCTTTATGATGACGTTCATCATAATGAATCTCTGCTTTTTTCTCTTTAATAAAATATTTGTCTTCTGTGGCCAAAATGTGAACCGTCAGATTTGCCAAAGAAATAGGGACGTAATCACGAAGATTTTGATACTCGTTAAAATCGAGATTGCTTCCATCGAAAAGAACTACCATTCCTGAACCGATAATTTCGCAGACATTTCCTTCACTGATAATTATTCCGGTATCCTCACCAAGGCCCACTCCCAGCTTATCAGGATGAAGAGCAACAGCTTCAGCCAAACGCCCAAAACGTCCTCTTCGGATAAAGTGGCTGTCAAATATTACATCTCTCATAAACCCCAGACCCCGGCCCCACTTTAGGTCATTCTTTTTTAAAACAGTTCCATTCCGTCCGCCTGCAATCATATGATCAGACATAACAACTGAACCTGCACTTGTTCCTGCAATGACAAATTCTTCATTTACATATCGGTTGTTGAGCAGTTCATGAGTTTGGGTACCTTTTATAAACCGACTGATCTGACTTTGATCACCGCCTGAAAATAGTACGGCATCCGCTTCTTCAATTCTCTTTAATGTATTGGGATCATTTGCCATTTCATGATCACGGATATCCAGAATGCCAAGGTTTTCTGCACCAAGTATTTTAAAGGTTTCTTTGTATTTGTCTCCTACTACTTCAGGAATAGCAGATGCGCTTGTAATTATTTCAATTCTACTTTCGGGACCGCCGGAATGGTTGATAATATCCTGAAGTATAAATCCTTCACCAAAATGAGGGTGAAACTTTTCATCCCTTTTAGTGAATTCTTTTTGTTCATTCCCACCTATAGCAATTAGTGTACCTTTTGGTTTTATCATTTCTTTTAACTTAGACTTTATCTGACAATTTAAATGTAGGAAACTTTTTTAAGTAATAGCACAGGTCACAGTTGACCGGATTCTAGTATAGACTCCAAATACCCATCATACGTGTATTAAAGGGCGTTTTTGAATAATCGAGTTCGATTTATGTAAGAAAAATCACGTTTTTCATAACCACTTATCTAAACCCATTCTCTAACTTACATAAGTGACGATTTAAAGAAATTTAACTTATGTAAGAGGCACGCATGAACATCCTAAACATCAAGGTCACCTGCGGGCCTAATTATTGGTCTATAAAAAATCATCGGTTAGTTGTTATGCAACTTGATTTAGAAAGGTTGGAAACTGAGCCTACCGATGAGATCAATGGATTTTACCAAAGAATTAAAAAAGTGTTCCCCGGTTTATATAACCATCAGTGCTCCGAAGGTGTACCCGGCGGGTTTTTCAGCCGTGTACAACGCGGAACATGGATGGGGCATGTCATAGAACATATCGCCCTCGAACTCCAAATATTAGCCGGTTATGACGTTGGCTTTGGCCGCACAAGAGGCACCGGAACCAAAGGGCAATATAATGTTGTGTTTGAATGTATAGATGAGGATTCCGGGCGTTTAACGGCTAAAAAAGCAGTATCTATAGCCCGTGATTTGATTGATGGATCTCCCATTGATATAGAAATGCATGTACAGGAAATACGAAATATGACTTTAAAAA
>PWFZ01000006.1 GCA_003555185.1 Balneolaceae bacterium
AACGGTGAGTATAAGCGTTGGGATAGAGCACAAGTGAATACTTGCGCTATTTCAGGGATAAAGTTCCGGCAACTCTGCCAGGACTTCGCCAAAAAACAGGCTCAGACTCTTGCAGGATGCCGCTAGTGGATCATATTAAAAATCCTTTCAAACCTGGGCAGCCAGCGTTCGCCATCCCATGAGAAATAGATCAGGCTTGCTTTTCCAATAACGTGATCATCCGGGACAAATCCCCAATAGCGACTATCTTCACTATCATCGCGATTATCTCCCATCGTAAAATAGTAATCCAGCTCAATAGTGTATTGGTTGGTTTCTTCTCCGTTGATGATGAAATTATCACCATTTTTCTCGACATCATTTCTTTCGTAACGCTGCAAAATATCCTGGTAAATATTCCAGTTCTCCTCCGTTAACGTTATTTCCTGCCCTTTATAGGGAACAGTAAACTCCGACATGTTATCATGATTGGTAAACCCATCAGAGAAATTGAAATTACGTCTTCCAAACGTATCAAAATCATCAGGAAGCACAAATGGCTCAACGGAATCTACTTCTCCCCACGATGAGACCTTCTCCGCAATCTCCTCCGACATGTTTAAAATGTGGGTTCCATTACCACTTTGCACAATCGATGCCCCGGCATCCCTGACTTTTGTAGGACTTAACCGAATACGTTCGCGAACCTGAACCCGATAATTTTGCATCATGGTGCTGTATTCTACAGACGGCTCATCGTTTACAAACAAAACCTTATCCTCAATTCGTAATCGGTCTCCCGGCATACCAACTGCACGTTTTATGTAGTTGGTTTTCATTGATACAGGCCCCCGGTCAATTGGATAATTAAACACAACAATATCATCTCGTTCAATATCCGTATAGCCCGGAAATCGGAACCATGGTAATTCTACACCCGGCACATAAATATCTGTAAAAGGAACAGATAATGTCATCGGGCTTCGTGGTCCGTAAGCTAATTTTGTAACGATTAGAAAATCACCGGTAAGAAGAGTTTTCTCCATCGATGGGGTGGGGATTCTGTAGGCACCAAAGAAGAACGTACGCAATATAATTGCTGCTATGGCAGCCCATACCAAAGCATCGAGCCATTCACGAGCCCAGTGTTTAGCGTGAGTATCTTCTTTTTTTGTTTTTTCAGGGTCGTTATCCCAAAATCGTAGTTTATCTGAAAAACTCTTTTTTTTACTCAACGTAGTATTTTATCAGTTAGTTAAAAGAACGGGGACGATCGATGGGTTCGTGATTAAATTCACCATCAGCATATTCTACCAGGTACCATTGATCACGTTCAGGTGAATAGAAGTAATCCCGAAAAGGCTGCATATCACTTCCTATTTGCATTAAGTCGCGGGTGAATGTCCGCTTTACCTGGGGCATTAAATCGATGTATTGGCTCGCACCAACATACACAAGTCCGTTCTCAAAAGGTCCGTCCAGATCAAGCACCATCATAGGGATTTCTTCATCAATAATGAACCAGTATTCAAACTGAACTGCTTTTCCCGGACGATAGTCATTTCTATTGATAAGGTCGCCGATTCCCTGAGTGGGATCACCATAGACTGCCTGCAGACGCGATCGAAGTTCGATTGTTGGAATCCGGTCGATAGTAGTCGGATTGTAAAGTCCCTGACCGGTCCAGTTAATCTCAGCAAACATGCTTTGAAATGCACTTCTTTCCGAACGATCCACTTTTTGGATATCGGGATCTTCGAATTGAGCGTGAGCAGTTACTGTGAATAACAGGGAGAATAAGAGCAGTATAAGAGATTTCTTCAGCATAATTTTTTAATCTACGTCGTCCATGGATAACACTGCCAAAAACGCTTCCTGGGGTATTTCAACGGTTCCTACCTGCTTCATCCGTTTTTTACCCGCCTTCTGTTTTTCAATCAGTTTACGTTTCCGACTAATGTCGCCACCATAGCACTTTGCGGTTACATCTTTGCGTAAAGCCCTGATTGTATCTCGGGAAATCACCCTCGATCCAATTGCGGCCTGTATGGCTACTTCAAACTGCTGACTGGGAATAAGTTCCTTTAATTTTGCGCAAATCTTTCGTCCCTGCTCATACGCTTTGTCTCTGTGCGTAATGCTGGAAAGTGCATCTACCTGATCCCCATTCAGTAGAATGTCTAAACGAACCAAATCTCCTTTTCGGTATTCTAAAAGTTCGTAATCGAGAGATGCATACCCACGCGTCCCGCTTTTCAGTTTATCATAAAAATCGAAAACCACTTCTGCCATAGGAAGTTCGTAAACAATCTCTACACGATTACCCTGCATAAAGATCTGATTTACATAAATTCCGCGACGATCCTGGCAAAGCGACATAATCGGACCGATATAGTCAGCCGGCGTAATGATGCTGGCCTTTATATAAGGCTCCCAAACTGCTTCAATTATACCGGCATCCGGCATTTCACTCGGATTGTCTACAAATTTCTTACCGCGCTCACCTTTAAAATCAGTGTCCACCTCGTACTTTACGTTGGGAACCGTGGTGATGATATCAATATTAAATTCTCTGTCGAGACGCTCCTGTACAATCTCCATATGGAGCAAACCCAAAAATCCGGCTCTGAATCCAAAACCTAATGCTTTCGATGTTTCAGGCTCATATTTCAAAGATGCGTCATTCAGCTGAAGTTTTTCAAGTGCTGATCGCAGATCTTCGAAATCTTCACTTTCTGTGGGGAAAATCCCGCTAAATACCATCGGCTGAGAATCTTTATAACCGGGTATCGGTGCATCTGCGGGGCGTTTTTGATGTGTGATAGTATCACCGACACGTGCGTCCTGAAGTGACTTAACACTCCCCACAACGTATCCGACATCTCCCGCCTGCAGTACGTCGCAGGGCTCTTTATTCAGTTTTAAATATCCAATTTCTTCAGCATCGTACTCCTTTTCGGAAGCCATAAACAAAATTTCGTCGCCTTTTTTCAGCGTCCCTTCCATCACACGAATATAGGCTATCGAACCCCGGTAGGTATTGAATATGGAATCAAAAATGAGTGCCTTCAACGGCTTGTCTACTTCCTGCTTTGGAGCAGGAACACGTTCCACAATCGCTTCAAGAAGTGCCTCTACGCCCTCGCCGGTTTTACCCGAAACAGTTAGAATATCCTCGTGCTCACAGCCGATCAAATCCACAATCTGCTGTCCTACTCCTTCGGGATCTGCGCCGGGAAGATCGATTTTATTAAGAACAGGAATTATTTCCAGGTCTTGATCAATCGCCTGATAAAGGTTGGAAATGGTTTGAGCTTCCACTCCCTGGGCGGCATCAACCACCAGAATTGCACCTTCACAAGCTTTTAGTGCGCGGGACACCTCGTATGCAAAATCAACGTGGCCGGGAGTATCAATTAGATTAAAGATGAACTCCTCATTCTTAGAGCGGGTATATTTCATGCGAATTGCATGACTCTTGATGGTAATTCCGCGCTCCCGTTCCAGATCCATATCATCCAGAATCTGATTCTGCATTTCACGTTCACTTATCGTTCCGGTACGTTCCAGGAGACGATCAGCAAGCGTAGATTTTCCATGATCAATGTGCGCAATAATACAGAAATTCCGAATTTGGGTCATTATATAGAGATGCTAAAAATTACAAAGCATTAAAGATACAAAATAGAAACGGTGTTTGCTCCGGATTCGTACAAAGTTAGTAGAATTAGAACAGTAAAGAGGTGAATTACTCTCCTGAAGGACTCAGTAGCTCCACATGAAACCGGAAGGTCTCTCCTTCGATGGTCATTGTATCATAAATTTCACGGATGAGTTCAAATACAACTTCGGTTTCACCCTTTACACTTGTGGATAGATAATTTACGTCGACTTCCACATCATGCTGAGCAACAAATTCAAGCAAATCCTGAACCTTATCTTTTGGGTGGTCGGTGTATAATGGTATATAAGTTAGCTGAGCAACTGTTTTCATATCGATTTCACAATTATGTAAGTTTTATTTACTACAAAATAACCTGTTAATCACTCACAAAAAAGCAAAAGATGAATCAATCTATTTCCTGAAAATTAATGGAATGTTGTTTGAAACGATTGAGTTTTAGCCCTTACAAAGTTGGTATTATAACCATAAAACTCCTACTTTTAGGCCCATGAAACGACATGTATTTCATAGCTCTTATCATCATTGCTATCACAACCTCGATAGCCACGGGCATTTTGCATAATTATTTCTCTTCTTTTTGCCCTCTAAAAAATTTCACAACTATACTAATTTGTACCTATGAGAACTCTTGACTCTACTACCTCTTTACGTATTGCCGTCCAAAAAAGTGGCCGTTTAACAGACAAAACCATCAATCTGCTTGAAGGTATTGGCCTCGAATTCGACGATTACAAAAGAAGCCTGCTTGTAAAATGTCAAAATTTTGATGTAGAACTTTTACTGATTCGGGATGATGATATTCCTGAGTACGTGAATGATGGCGTTTGCGATTTGGGATTTGTTGGCGCCAACGTGGTAGCTGAAGATGGCGTGGATGTGACAATTCTTCGAGGCTTAAATTACGGCGTTTGCCGGTTATCCATCGCTGTGCCAAAAGAGGGCGATATCAAATCCGTAACGGATCTGAATAACAAAAGAATCGCCACAAGCTACCCAAACATCACACGAAATTATCTGAAAGGAAAAGGTGTGGAATCAGAAATCATCACGCTTTCCGGCTCTGTTGAAATTGCACCGAGGCTCGAAATTGCTGACGCTATCACAGACCTTGTTTCCACGGGAGGCACATTGAAAGCCAACGGACTTGTGGAAATAGAAGAGATGTTTCAGTCAGAAACACAGCTAGTACAGACGAAAAAACCACTGTCGAAAGGCAAACAACAGCTGGTGAAAAAGATTTTGCAGCGGATTGAGGGATATCAGCTTGCAGCTAAAAGCAGATACATTATGATGAATGCTCCGCAGGAGTCTGTGCCTGAAATTAAAAATATTATTCCATCACTGAAAAGCCCAACCGTCATGCCTTTGGCCGATAATGGAATGGTAGCTATTCATACCGTAATACCTCTGGCCACTTTTTGGGATGTAATGGAACAGCTTAAAGATGCCGGTGCAACAGGTATTGTGATGCTGCCCATTGAATCGATGATTACTTAAATAGATATGAGTCTTGAGTAGTGAGTCGTGAGAATGCATTTATCAGGATCAAAACTCACTTCTCAAGACTCAAGACTCAGGACTAACAAATGAAAAGATATACTTACAATTCGCTCTCTACTGAAGAAATTGAGGCACTTTGCCGGCGGCCAAAAATGGACTTTGCGTCCGTGTTTAGCCAGGTACAACCAATTCTTGATGATGTGGAGACGGATGGTGATAAAGCCATCCAAGAATACACAAAGAAATTTGACGGCATAAACCCTGACCCGTTAGTGGTAAACCCGGCTGAGATGACAGTTAATCTTGAGCCAAACGTTCAGGAAGCGATTGACAGAGCCATTAACAATATTTTTAAATTCCACCGCGAACAGTTTTCAGGAACACTGGAAGTAGAAACGATGAAAGGTGTGATTTGCAGCCGTGTTGCGAAACCCATTGAACGTGTTGGATTATATATTCCGGGAGGTACCGCACCTCTCCCATCAACAACCATGATGCTGGGGATTCCGGCGTTGGTTGCCGGTTGCAAAACAATTGTAATTGCAACTCCTCCTTCGAAAGACAATACTGTTCCTGACTCTATACTTTACATCGCAAAAAAAATAGGCGCTGCTGCGGTTGTGAAATCCGGCGGTGCACAAGCCATTGCAGGAATGGCGTACGGAACTGAATCCATTCCAAAAGTGGATAAAATTTTTGGTCCGGGAAATCAGTATGTCACTGCAGCGAAGATGATACTCCAAAACAGTGAAGCGATGGTTTCCATAGATATGCCTGCCGGCCCGTCTGAAGTACTCATTATTGCAGATGAAACCGCTGACCCTGAATTTATCGCTGCGGATTTATTATCACAGGCCGAACACGGTTCCGACAGCCAGGTGGTTTTAGTGGTGACAGAAAATGCCGATCTTGATGCCATTGATAGTGAAGTTCATAAGCAGCTCGATAAGCTACCCCGTAAACAGTTTGCCAAAGATGCTTTAGAGCAAAGTTTTACAGTAGTGGTGGAGTCAACCGAACAGGCTATGGAATTTTCGAATGAATATGCACCTGAGCATCTCATAATCAACACAAAGGATGCAGATGAACTGGCACGAAATGTAAATAATGCCGGATCCGTTTTTATTGGTCCCTGGACCGCAGAAAGCATGGGTGATTATGCTTCAGGCACTAATCACACACTTCCAACTTATGGATATGCACGGATGTATAGCGGCGTTTCGCTACACAGTTTTCAGAAATTTATTACCATGCAGAAAATCTCTAAAGAAGGACTTAAAAACTTAGGACCAACCGTGGAAACTCTAGCAGATATTGAAGGTCTTGATGCACATAAAAATGCAGTAACTTTACGATTGAATAAATTAAAAAAACGTTAAATACCAACGCTTTATATCCCATGCCTACTATTGATATCAAATCCCTGATCCGTAAAAATATCCTTGATCTCACTCCCTACAGAAGTGCCCGGGATGATTTTAATGAAGGAATTTTACTGGATGCCAACGAAAATAGTTTTGGATCGCCGGTGCGAAATACGCTGGATCTGCATCGATATCCCTCTCCCACACAGGATGTTCTGCGCAAAAAGATTGCGGACTACCGTGGAGTGGATTTCGAAAATATTTTTCTTGGCGTAGGAAGCGATGAACCGATCGATCTATTAATGAGGATTTTTTGCGAACCCGCACAGGATTCCATCCTCATCACACCGCCTACATATGGGATGTATAAAGTTGCTGCAAATATCAATAATGTTGGGATTAAAGAAGTACAGCTCTCAAAGAATTTTCAGCTGAAAACCAGTGAAATCGTTGAACAGGCTGACAGTACAACGAAAATCCTGTTTCTCTGTTCGCCAAATAACCCAACGGCGAACGACCTTAAGCGCACGGACCTGCTTAAGCTGGTGAGCCAGTTTCCCGGAATTGTTGTGGTTGATGAAGCCTACATCGATTTCAGCCGTCAGGAGTCGATGGCAGAAATGGTGCAGCAGTTCCCAAATTTGGTAGTGCTGCAAACGTTTTCGAAAGCGATGGGTCTGGCGGGTGCAAGGTTGGGAGTTGCAATTTCCAGTCCTGAGATCATCAACTATATGCTTCGTGTAAAATCTCCTTATAACATCAACAAACTCACGGCAGATACGGCATTAAAGGTTTTTGAAAATTTGGATCTGCTGAAGTTCAACATCAAGAAAATTCGAGACGAGCGGGATTATGTCGCCGACGAACTCAGTCATAGTGATGCGGTTGAAATTGTATATGCATCAAACGCTAACTTCTTACTTTTTAAGATTAAGAATGCGGAAGTAGAAAAAAACAACAATAAATCTGAGGGAGAACGTTATTTTGTCTTGAAAAAGGATAACTTTTTTGAATATAATTCTGAGTCGAATATCCTAAAAATATATTTTGAATACCGTAACCTTACAGATGAAGATAAAAGCAAATTTAAAACTCGTAATACTCAATCAGATATTAGAGAACATATTGAAAAAGATATTCAAGAAAAAATAAAAAATGATGCAGACTTATTCCGGGAATTGAATTGGTTAATAAATGATAGTAATAAGGTAAAATCCTTGCTGGCTAAACATTTA
>PWFZ01000278.1 GCA_003555185.1 Balneolaceae bacterium
AGACTGGCCTGGATCTCGCTTGGAGCATGTGAGTACACTCTTGGCGATTATATGAAGTGGCTGAGAGGAGCCATGAGGGGTAGCGGGCCGATGTGGGAGGAGTCAAGCAGAATGAACCTGTTTGATCGCGTTCCTAAACTTGAGGTTCCCGCCTGGTTCATTGTTGGCAGGAATGACTTCAATACACCGGCCGTGCTGGTTAGTGAGTATGTTGAGAAGATGAATGCACCCCATAAAGAGTTAATAGTAATGGAAGGTGCGGCCCATACTCCGTTTCTAAAAAATCCCGATGGGTTTAACGCAGAAGTAATCAGGATTAAGAAATCAATCGTTCAAAAAAAGGAAGGATTGTAATCATGTACACAAAATACTTCTTGGCCTGGATGCCAATGGTTTTGATTGGAATCGCAAACGGAATACTGCGTGAAATTTTGATGACTGATCGCCTCGGTGATGAGCCAGCCCACCAGATTTCAACAGTTACGCTATTCGTTTTTCTCGGGCTATACATCTGGTATATGCTCCCAAAAGCCGGAATCCGATCATCCCGTCAATCCTGGATTGCAGGTATGATCTGGTTGATACTGACGGTATTGTTTGAATTCGGTCTCGGCTTTTTTTCGGGTCAGCCCATACTGGAATTGCTGAACGCCTATAACATTTTCGAAGGACGACTGTGGATCATCATTCCTCTTTGGGTGGGAGTAGCACCGCGATTATTTTTATCATTAAACCAAAAGTTTGATCATAAGATGGATGAGTAAAGTTTTATAGTTCCTCTATGTATTTGGGACTTTTCTGCGGACCTAAGCGAATTCATCTGTGAACCTCTGCGAGAAATCGACCAGAATTATTTTCAGCCCATTCGATGTATCAACTTATAAATCATTTGGATAATTATGATAGGAAATAAAAGGCGGTGATGAATAGCATGCTTTGGTGGATTTTGGCGGTTGTAATTACAGTGGTGGTCACTATTGCAGTCCTCTATCTGCGGGATATCAATCGGGCCTATGAACGAATCAACGGTAAGAGTATGGTGATATCGTCACCTTTCGGCGATATCGAATTCAGTGAAGGCGGAAATGTAACCGGTGATCCCGTTTTGGTGATTCATGGTGCCGGAGGCGGATATGATCAGGGAAAGCAAATTGCAGAAACTGTGTTGGATGAACAGTTTCGATGGATCATACCCTCCCGTTTCGGCTACCTTAGATCAGCACTTCCGGAGGACGCCACCTGGGATGATCAGGCAGAAGCATATGACTTTCTTCTCGACTACCTCGGGGTTGAACAGACTGCCGTTGTTGCGATGTCACAGGGTGGTGCATCGGCGCTACTTTTTGCTGCAAACCACCCGGAACGTATATCATCTCTTACCTGCATCTCGTGCGGAGTAGCGACTTTGGCATCAGAAAATCAGGCCGGTGCAGATAGAAAAGGCAATGCTCTGAAATGGATCTTTACATTTGATTTTCCATATTGGATCATCTCTAAACTCTTCAAAAAGCAGTTTATGGGGTTACTTGGAGTTAATAAAGATGTGATTGCAGAGCTCACACCTGAACAACTCGAGCGGTTGGGGTATTTCATCAACTCAATGAATCCGGTTTCGCGAAGATCGGCCGGCGTAACATTTGATAACAGGGAGCCACTACCGGGTGACCGAATTGCTGCGATAAAAGCGCCCGTATTAATCATTCACGCCCGTGACGACATGCTTCAGCTATACCACAATGCCGAGTTTGCGGCTTTCTCAATTCCCGGTGCAGAATTACTGAGTTATGAATCCGGCGGACACCTTCTGATGATTGTTGAGGAGCAGGAAATCAAAACCAGATTAAAAAACCTTATAATTAAAGTAAATGATGATCTTATAAAGAGATTAGACAACCATGAGTAAAAAAATATAGTCAAAACCGGGGTAATTTCAGGTGTAAAATATTTTTTAAGTGTTTAAGAAATGTATAGAGACTTTCAGCGGAACTCAGCGAGTTCATCTGCGAACCTCTGCGAGAAATCAACCGGAACTATCTTCTGAATTTGGAACTCTTTAAAAAAAGATTAGACAAGCATGAGCAAAAAATATAGCCATAACAGGTGTAAATTCAGGTGTTAAATGTTTCCTAAGTGTTTAAAAAATGTATAGAGACTTTCAGCGGAACTCAGCGAATTCATCTGCGAACCTCTGCGAGAAATCAACCAGAATTATCTTCTGATTTTGGAACTCTTTAAAAAAGATTAGACAACCATGAGCAAAAAAAATATAGTCATAACCGGGGCAAATTCAGGTATTGGAAAAGCAGCAGCGATAAAGTTTGCGAAAGAAGGTTTTCAGGTGATTATGGCCTGCCGTGATATGAAAAAGGGGAAGAATGCCTTAGCGGAGATAATTTCACATTCAGGTTCTGAAAATGTGGATCTGATAAAACTGGATGTTTCATCATTCGATTCAATACGCAGGTTCAATGAGGAGTACAGGGCCAGGTATAAAGTGCTGGATATTCTCATTCATAACGCCGCATATTTCAATCATGGTGAGAAGGAGTATCAGCTGAGTCCGGACCATATAGAACTCACGTTCGCAACGAATGTCGCAGGCCCATTTTTGTTGACCGAACTGCTTAAAGATCTGCTCGAAAAGTCGGACAATCCCAAAATCTTGAATGCCTGCAGCACCAACATCAAGCATTTCTATGACCCAAAACGACAGATCGAATTCGATAACCTGCAGGGAGAGTTTAGGGAAAGCAGACCTTACAGTGTGTACAAGCTTTATGGAGATTCTAAAATGGCGCTTCTGATGCTGACGTTTAGATGGGCTGATGAATTCAAAGATGCCGGTATTAAAGTAAATGCCGTGATGATCAACAACATCAGGAATGAGTGGCAATCCATTAAAAAATTCAGATCCTGGTACAGGGTTGCGGCTGCTCTGCAAAATTTGATTGCTTCTCCAACCGGTATGATGGCGGATGTGTACTATCACATTTGTACTTCGGAAGAATATAAAAACGTAACCGGTAAGCTGATCAATCATAAGAAAGAGATTGTGTAGTGCTCTGAACTGGATGATGACTCAAATTTTATCGCTGTTGCCAAAGAGATTAAAAATGGGAAAACCTATCCGAAATACGCAGAAAACAGAGAGGTACAGGGCAAAGTGTGGGAATTCTGCGGGCGATTAATTGACAATGGATCCTGTTACTCAAAGTTTGAGTGACCTAACGATATCGAAGCAAATTGGAGTGGTATTACTTTTTACAGGAATGGTGTACTTTTAGCAGCCGCAGGAAAATTTTTGGTTAATAACACAGGTAAATAGATAAGCTTGGTTTCGGACCTTTGTAAGGTAAGTCGCCTTGATTACTCTTCTTGAAGTTAACCTGCTCAAAGAAAACTTTCGCAGTCAACTGAACCCTGTTAAAGGCTGCAATTAGCCGGTGCAAAGATGAATCTAGATGCTATGCTAAGATAGAAATTTTGATAATGCGGTTACTATTTCAGCGTTATAGAACGCTGAAATCTTTCCGAAGGTTACATCAACGAATATTAACTCATCACGCATACTTTTGAAAATCGATCGATCCTCTTTTCGCCAGTACATGAAAATTCTGGCGTACGTTAAGCCCTACAAAACGAAGCTGATCATTGCGCTAATCGCTTCCGTTTTGGCTACGCTCGTATGGTTGGCGGTACCGCTTGGCCTGCGCGAGCTGCTCGATGCCGTGTTCGATGATGGTGATATGGCACTGCTTAACCGGGTGACGATGGTACTCATCGGACTCTTCATTTCGCAGGCTCTTCTTGGATTCTGGGGCAGCTACTCGCTCGATTGGATCGGTGAAAAAATTGTCGCTGACCTGCGTAAGAATCTCTACGAACATCTGAACCGGCTAAGCCTCAAATTCTATTCCAACCAACGACTGGGGGAAATCACATCACGCCTCACAAATGATGTGGCCGCCATTCGTGACGCCGTAACCGGTACACTTTCCGAAGGGCTCACGCAAAGTATCAACCTGTTGGGTTCGGTTACGCTGATGGTCTACCTCAACTGGAGACTCAGCCTGATTATTTTCGTCACCGTGCCGGTCATCACGCTGGCGGTTCGGTATTTTGGCCAGCTGATCAGAAAGCTATCCAGAGAAGTGCAGGATCGACTGGCAGACACCACCGCCATTGCCGAAGAAGCACTGGGAGCAATCGAATCCGTCAAGTCCTTTGCGCGTGAACCGTATGAAATAGGACGGTACAATTCTGGAGTCGATAATCTATTTGACACGGCCCGAAAACGAGTGCTGTTCAGTAATCTGTTCTGGTCATCCGTGGGCGTTGTGTTTATGAGCACTATGATCGTCATTTTTTGGTTTGGTGGAACAGAGGTGCTGGCCGGTAGGCTAACCGCCGGAGATCTTGTCGCATTCATATTTTTTGCTTTCAATATTGGTCGCTCGATGAGCGGAATGGCAAGGGTTTATACGGTATTTAGCAGTGCCGTTTGTGCATCAGAACGCATCTTTGGACTGCTTGAAGAGAAGCCAGGAGTTGAAGATCACGCCGATGCGGTAGAGATGGGCGAGGTAGAAGGAGCCGTTTCGTTTGAAAATGTCTCTTTTCATTACGAGGAAAATCAACCCGTACTTCGCGATATCAGCTTTTCGTGCAGTCCGGGCGATATTGTTGCGCTGGTGGGGCCAAGCGGTGCCGGAAAGACAACACTTCTTAAACTCATCCCACGATTTTATGATGTGGAGGAAGGAATCATCCGCTTTGATGGAACTGATATTTCCAAGGTCACGCAGCAGTCACTGAGAAATCAGATCGCAATTGTCCCTCAGGATATCCAACTTTTCGGAAGCACCATTCGGGAAAACATCAGGTATGGCAGGTTGGATGCTACTGACCGGGAAGTGGAAGAAGCGGCGAGGCTTGCACAGGCTCACGGCTTTATAATGGAGCACCCGGATGGATACGACGCCTTGGTGGGAGAGCGTGGCATTAAACTCAGTGGGGGACAGCGTCAGCGCGTGGCCATTGCAAGAGCCATTTTAAAAGAACCCAATATTTTGCTGCTTGATGAAGCCACATCATCACTCGATTCCGAATCAGAGGCAGCCGTACAGGTCGCGCTAAATCACCTGATGAAACGCTGCACCACCTTTGTGATCGCCCACCGGCTTTCAACCATCCAAAACGCAACGACCATCCTGGTGATGGACAACGGCTACATTTCCGAGCAGGGAACCCATCAACAGCTACTGGAGAAAAACGGGCTCTACAGGCGACTGTATGATATCCAGTTTCATAAAGAGACGTTTTCTTTTGATGAAACGGATTTGTAATTCAACTTTGAGTTCTGAATTCGGGAGGCTATACCATAAGAGCGTCATCCTGAGCGCAATTCCGCATCTTTTGGCGGAATGAAGTCGAAGGATTTCCTACTTTTCATAGATAAAGATTGGAGATGCCGGATCGGGGTCCGGGCATGACTAAAAAGAATAACCCGGATTTTAAGTAAATCCCCTACGAAATCGTTCTCTCATCTCTACAATATAAATGGCCAGTTCGTCTCTCACTTCTTTTCCTTCAGTGTACAAAGATGAAAAAGTTGAGCTATTGATTATCTTTTTATCTCTCATCTCTTGTAAAGCGGTTAACATTCTATTGGCGGCAGTCAGCCCACGTTTACAGTTGGCAATATTTCCGCCAAGACTCTCCATCTCAAAACCAAACCCAAATCCGCCTGCTATTTTCGCCGGAGGGATAATGAGTGACCTTGCGAAGGCATCTAAAGAATCATCTTTGATGTCGTCAATTTCTGTCTTTAAGAGATTAATGCCTTTTATGGTGTATTCATAAGCTTTTTGATAAAGAGGAAAATCTTCAAAATCATCAAATTCAATAGGATCATAACCTGTTATCTGTTTCCACTCTTCCCCTGCCTCAAACTCATCTATATAACCATCAAGCCAGCCATGTTTTTCATCGCAGTCTGTTTCAGAAAGCATGTGAAACCAGCCCATATTAATGGCAATGATTCTGTCGCAATCAGGGTGATCTTTATATTCATCCATCAGTCGTAAGTATTTTTCGGTTCGTTTATCAGACTCCCTCATAAACTCTTCCCACTGATGTTCATCCCATATTTCCGGTTCTTCACTGTTGTTTTCCATTTTTCACAATTAGGTTTATTTATATGTATGAACTAATAATTCCGAAATCCTTACACTTTAGAGGATAATTTTTTAAAAAATTAATAGTCTGATCTTCAAGGAACCCAAACGCTTATAATTTCCTTAAGCCTTAGGTAGATACAAATATTAACCATCCACTTCTTTGACGGATAACAATCGCGACGCTTTTGGGACGCTACCTTTAGGAAGACTGCTTCGGCAACAGGCTATACCTGCATCTGCAGGGATTCTGGTGATGTCCATCTATGGAATTGTCGATACCATTTTTGTAGGGCTTTGGGTTGGATCTTTGGGCATCGGTGCCATCACCGTTGTAATGCCGATCACCTTCCTGATTGCAAGTATTGGGATGGCTATTGGAATTGGCGGGTCATCCATTATATCACGATCGTTTGGCGAGGGGAATGATAAAAAAGCGTTCCGGGTGTTTGGTAATCAGGTTGGGCTTACACTGATTCTTGGTGCTTTTTTCGTTGTGGTTGGTTTCCTATTCATTGATCAGGTGTTGAGTCTCTTTGGCGGTAGGGGTGATGTGACAGAACCTGCACGCGAATATTTTGGGATTGTTTTGCTGGGTGTTCCATTTCTTGCCTTCGCAATGATGAGCAACAACGTGATTCGTGCGGAAGGTCACCCAAGGGTAGCCATGTTCGTTATCATGATTCCCGCAGTGGTAAATATGATTTTGGATCCGGTATTCATCGTTTGGCTTGATATGGGTATCGCCGGCGCTGCATGGGCAACAACAATTTCCTACATCTCGAGTGCCACATTTTCCGTGTGGTTTTTTACGATCGGTAAATCCCAGATGAAATTTACCCGTTCAATTATAAAGCCCGATTTTGAAATTATTCGCGAAACCCTGTCCCTGGGATCGGTTACGTTTGCGCGACAGGGAACCATAAGTGTTTTAGCCATTGTGCTGAACAATTCACTGTTTGTATACGGTGGAGAGCTGGCCCTCGCCATTTACGGAATAATAGGACGGTTGATGATGTTTGCCAACTTCCCTGTTTTGGGAATCACTCAGGGATTTATACCCATTGTAGGATATAATTTCGGAGCCGGCCTGATGCAGCGTGTAAGCAAAATCATCAAGCTCTCGATGGTGTCTGCGACTGCTATCGCCTTTATGATTTTCTCAGGGATCATGATTTTCACACCTCAAATCATCTCCATTTTCACCAATGATGCAGAACTGATTCGCGAAACTGTTCCGGCACTAAGGTTGGCATTTCTTGCCACCCCACTGATTGCCATAAACCTTTTAGGAAGCGCCTACTTTCAGGCAATCGGCCGGGCAAAACCGGCACTTATTCTTGCCCTCTCAAAGCAAGGGTTCTTGTTAATCCCGCTCATTTTTCTGCTTCCGCTTCAGTTTGGCATAAACGGAATCTGGTTCGCATTTCCCATCGCTGATTTAGGAGCAGCCGTTATCACCGGTTTCTATTTCAGATATGCTTACAAAAAAGAGAAAGTGGACGTAGAGCAGACCTGACAGGTTTTGTAAAACCTGTCAGGTCTCAGTTCGATATTATAATTTATAGATGGAAAAA
>PWFZ01000376.1 GCA_003555185.1 Balneolaceae bacterium
AGACAGAAAAACTTTTTGAGGTATGTAAGCTTCGCCAGGTTCCTGTGATTACGTTTGTAAATAAGTGTGACCGGCCGGGTATGGACCCGCTTGAGGTTTTGAGTAATGTAGAAGATAAATTGGGAATTGAAGCCATTCCTGCAAACTGGCCGATTGGTTATGGGCAAAAGTTTCAGGGGATTTATGATCTGATTGGCAAAGAGATGCACCTGTATGTGAAAAAAGATCACGGTGCAAAAAAAGCTGAGACAGAAATTTTAAGTCTGGAAGAGGGATTGAAAAAGTGCACCCTATCTGCAGATGAAAAAGAGCAGCTTGAAGAGGAGATTTTACTGATTGAGGATATGTTCGAAGAGATGGACAAGGATGCATTTAAAGTTGGAAAAGCCTCACCCGTCTTTTTTGGTTCAGCTCTTCATAACTTTGGACTGGATGTATTCTTAAACTATTTTAAAAATCTGGCCCCATTTCCACAGGAATATGAGGACGAAAAAGGAACTCCACGAAAGCTTGACCAATCTTTTAGCGGATTTATTTTTAAGCTACAGGCCAACATGAACCCTGATCACCGGGATTGCGCGGCATTCATTCGGGTCACATCAGGAAAGTTCCAGCGAGGATTGGAAGTCACCCACGCAGGAACAGGCAAAAAGCTACGTATGTCTACTCCACATACTCTTATGGGTGATGAAAGACATATCATGGAAGAAGCGTATCCCGGTGATATAGTTTCACTGTTTAGCCCGGGATATTTCCGCATCGGGTCTACCATTCACGCTGATGATCCTGTTACCTTTAACGTGATTCCGTTATTTACCCCGGAGCACTTTATGAAAGTCTCTACGAAGGATCCTTTCAAACGGAAGCAGCTGAGGGAAGGGTTAAAACAGCTTTCGGAAGAGGGTGTGGTTCATGTGTTTGAAGTACCCCATGGAGTGGGAAATGAGCTGTTACTTGGAACTGTAGGAGTTCTTCAGTTCGAAGTGGTTCAGCACAGAATGCTGGAAGAATATGGGGTGGAACTTCATCAGTCTGCTGTAACATATCATGCCGCGCGATGGTTACCGAATGATTCTGCAGACATTATAAAAAAATTAGAATCCAGTTATTCAACTCACGTAACAAGGGATATGGAAGAGAATCCAATCGTGCTTTTCGAAAGTGGCTATGCACTGAGTCAGGCCGAAGAGAAAGTAGGAGCCGAAAATCTATTCAAGTACAAGCAGGATTAGGGAATAAAACCCGCATAAATTGGCGCAAGGGTCTCCCTTGTGCCCCCTGTTTAGCAGGACTCCTGCTTTTGCAAAGGAGACCTGACAGGTTTTTAAAAACCTGTCAGGTCTTCGTTAAAGCCTATTTCAACGCCTCAATATCTGCCACACAAAATTCATCGAGTTCGGGGACAGATCCATCAAAAATATTGGCAAAGAAATCGGTTGTGTTTACCTGAAAGTACATCAAACACTCATCTTCTGTGCAGTGAGCACCGTTTTCACTATCATGGTGATCATCCTGCATATCGGTACCATTGTTTACCAAGCCCATTAAGTGTCCGAATTCGTGATTAAAAACAGTTGATTCTATCTGAACACGAGAGGGTTGACCAATTCCTCCGCTAATTCGATCTATTGTTTCTCCAAAATAAGCAGTTGAAGTGTTGTAATAAGCTATTCCAAGCACATTGCCATTATCAAATTCACCATCCAGAAAAATGGCGTAGGAGGCAAGAGTAGACCCTTCAGTAAAGATTTCCCGATGTTCATTTTCGAGATCACGAACCTCATTGGCGGTATAACTGTCTTGTTCGCCGGACGGAATTTCCTGAGGGGGTAATATCGTAACGGAGGCTTTATCAAGATGCTTTTCAAGAAATTCCTGTAAGTTATCGATAGATTCTTGTCGCGGCTCCACTCCGGGCATGTACTGAATTTCTAGAACCAATTCATCATACTCGTCGCTGGTAATAAACGCTTCGTTGGATGCACCGGGATTATGAGTGTGGCCAAAATCAGCTGAGGGATCATCATCAACCTGTGTGGGCTGATCACTACAGCTGTAAATTATAAATGTGAAGAGGAAGAGGACTAAAAGAGCTTGTAAAGAGCGTATCATATATTATTTATTATTTAACTTGTTGTCATTCAATAGGGTATCGGAAAATATGTTCCGTTATTCTTTAAGAGCATTTAGATCTTCAAAGCAAAAATCATCAAGTGCCGGAACTGCTTCATTAAATTGAGTACTGAAATACTCGGTGCTGTTTACCCGAAAATGCATCAAACATTCCTGAATGGTGCAATGAAAACCATTGGGCGTATCCTGATGCCCATCCACCATTTCTGCTGTAAGGTTTACAAGACCCATCAAGTGTCCAAACTGATGCTGCATTGTATTTGATTCAACCAACACCTTGGATGGGTCAAATTGCAGTGGCCCACTGATTCTATCAATGGTTTCACCAAAGTAAGCCGTTGAAGTATTATACGTAGATATTCCTAAACGGGTTGGATCTTCGAACTCTTCACCGAAAAATGTGCCATCTACAAACAGGAGATAGACAGCCAGTGTTGATTCGTTGGAATACACCTCACGATTTTGCTCCTCAATTTCCTGTAGTTCTTCGGTGGTGTAATAATTCTGGTTAAGAGAGTTTATCTGTTGAGGTTCAAGGATGCTGATATCAGATTTTTGCAAATGTTCGCTTAAAAAAGCTACCAGATTGTCCAAAGATTCATCTTCAGGTTCTGTGCCGGGCATGTACTGCACTTCAATGATAAGATTTTCAAAATCCTGATCGGTAACGAGATCTTTATTTGAGTCCCCCGGTGCATTGGTATGGCTGAATTCTGCAGGAGTATCTCCATTATCGGGTTCATCATCGTCGCCGTTTTGTACATCAGTGACATCCTGATAACAGCCCGAAAATAAAAAAAGTAAAGCAATGAAAATGCTGAATTTGAGAAACGAATATTGCATAAATGAGAAATTATGATGATCGTACAATCTATTCATCCTAATATAAACATCATAAAACAGAGATGTTCACATGCAAAAACTGGAAATTATAAAGGCAGATCTAAATAATGAACAACACAGCAGCGCCATTCTTGAATTAACAGATGCCTACGCCAAAGACCCTATGGGGCTAAGTGCTCCGTTGAAAGAGGAAGTAAAGAATAAACTGATCGAAGAGTTGAAAAAATTTCCCTGTAATATTCATTTTATCGCCTTTATGAATGGAGATCCAGCAGGGGTTGCCAATTGTGTATTTAGTTTCTCCACGTTTTATGCTTCAAAAGTCATCAATATCCACGATTTAGCCGTGAATCCATCATACCGAAGTAAAGGAATCGGTGAAGCCCTGATCGGAGCAGTAGAAAAAGAGGCAATTGCAGAAAATTGCTGCAAAGTTACGCTTGAAGTTCGCGAAGATAACAGGGCCCGAAATCTATATGAACGATCAGGGTTTACGTACGGTGAGCCACGAATGTTCTTTATGGAGAAAGCACTTTAGTAAAACCAATACACTGCTATTTTTAAGTACTATTTTTTGGTTGATGAGGTTGTAAAACATAATAACAGACATGAAATGCTGATCATTATGACTCAACGATTTATATTCTTTATAACAGCTGTACTATTCACCGGTTTGGGACTCAATTTTGAGGGAGAAACATTTTCAGGTACCCTATCAGAAATTACACCTGCCGATACAACAGAATGGGAGCGCCCACGCTTCTCAGAGTTTGCTGATGAACGGGTAGATTTGGCTGAGGTCTTAATTGCACAGGGAATTCAGGATCAGGATGTGATTGACGCTATTCGAAATGTGCCACGTCATCTATTTGTGGATGAATCTCAACGAAGAAACGCCTATCAAAACACACCGTTGCCAATTGGTCACGGACAGACCATTTCACAACCCTATATAGTGGCTTTCATGTCGGAAATGCTGGATGTTCAGCCAGGCGATAAAGTACTGGAGATCGGAACCGGTAGCGGATATCATGCAGCTGTTTTGTCAGAACTTACCCCGCATGTATACTCAATAGAAATAGTGGAGCCGCTGGGAGAACTTTCTAAAGAACGCTATAATGAATTGGGCTATCACACCATCGAAACCAAAGTCGGTGATGGGTATTACGGTTGGGAAGAACATGCTCCATTCGATAAAATTATTGTTACCGCCGCACCGGGCCATATTCCCCCTCCGCTTGTGGAACAGCTTAAACCGGGTGGAGTGATGGCAATTCCGATAGGCAGTGCCTACCAAACCCAAAACCTTATGAAAGTTATGAAAACTGAAGATGGAGAGATGCGAACAGAGCGGATGTTACCGGTTCGTTTTGTACCGATGACGGGTGAGGCACAGAATTAGTGTAGTAGTTATTAGTAAATAAGGTTATTGGTTATTGGGAAAAAACAGAAGGATGAGCAAGAAAGCGCAGTCTGCCATTTGAGAAACACAGGTGACGGCTTTTGCGGCACTCCGACCCATCGAAGGGGGTGTTTGAGGAGGCAGGAATTCTAAATAAAAGGACTGATCTTAATCAACGCCACAGGACACACCCCTCGGCGCATTAATCATTATCAGACAGCATTCAAGCGTCTATTCTAAAAAATGAAGAATAAACAAAATATTTACAACTACTGGAGCGGCGTATCCATTTTCTTTGTCTCCATAGCTATCATCGCGCTACAGCTGATGATTATGCGGGCTTTATCGGTGACGCATTATTACCACTTCTCGTACCTGGTTATCAGCCCTGCACTTCTTGGATTTGGCGCCAGCGGTACATTCCTGGCGCTTTTGTATGATCGGTTAAAGAATAATTTCGCGTTTTGGAATTTGCTGTTTTTTATGGGCTTTACAATATCTATTCCGGTTACGTATTGGATCACCCAATCCATGCCACTCGACACCCAGTACCTGCTTCACAGCGGCGAGCAGATTATGCTGCTGATCTCTTACAACGTACTCGTCTTTATCCCATTCTTTTTTGGGGGAACCATTATTGGGTTTATGATCTCCTATTTCAAGGAGGAAGTACCAGAGTTATATGCAGCCAACTTAATTGGAAGCGGTGTTGGCGGGGTCTTTGCGATCGGGTTGATGTTTCTCTTCCCCGCATTTAAGCTCCCTGTAATGATCACTCCCGTGGTTTTTGTGGCGATGATCTGTTTTTGGCTCTCCATTCGATCAAAAAGCGAAACCTATACTATAAAAGATGTGATGCTGGGAACCATCGGTATGGTTGTAACCCTGGGAGCTGTATTGGTTGACCCTCCCCATTCCGTAGATCAGTATAAAACCCTGGCCCATTTTCAGCAGCTTGAGCGACAGGGCGATGCCGAGCTCATTCAGCAGCGGTACGGTCCCCGTGGGCAAATAGACGTGTATTCGTCTCCCACATTTCATCACACCCTGTTTGCCGGCGCTATGGCAACTACAACACCTCCGGGCCAGCTGGCGCTTATGGTTGATGGACAGCTTACCGGGGCTATATTTTCGATTGATGATCCCGGGGATGCAGAAATCATGGATTTCACACCGCAATCTCTGCCGTATCGATTACTCGATGACCCGCACGTACTTCTGTTGGGGGAGACGGGCGGGGTAAATGTCTGGATGGCAAAGCGAATGGGTGCGGAGAAAATCACCGTGGTACAGAATAACCCGCAAATAATGGACCTGATCGAAGAGGATCTTGCCGAACTCGGCGGGGCAATCTACAGCGATGAACGTGTGGAAGTTGTGCGCCAAAATCCGCGACTTTTTTTGGAGCAGACCAATCAGACGTTCGACCTGATTCAGCTCGTTGAGGGCGAAGTAATGACTACCGGCAGCGGTGGGCTTCAGGGGTTGAATGAAGATTATCTGCTCACCACAGAATCCATTGCACGTGCCCGCGACATTTTAACCGAAGATGGAATGATCAGCATTACACGCGAAATTCAGTCACCCCCTCGTGATAACCTGAAAATTTTCTCCATCTATAACGATGTGGTTTCAAAGTTCGGTGAAGGCCGGCCTGAAAACCACATTATGATCAGCCGAAATTATTTGGCAGCAAACTCACTTCTAACAAAAACCCCCATCACACAAGAGCGAATCGACCGGTTTTTAGAAGAATCCCGGGCGTTACAGCTGGACAGAGAATATTACCCGGGAATTGTAACCGAAGAGATTGATCAGCTTAATATTATCGACGGGCCTGATGACACAAACTACTCATACATTCATCACGCCATAAATGAAATTTTGTTTGGGGATGCCGGGGCGTTCTATGATGACTGGGCATACCATGTGGAGTCTGCAACGGATAACAGCCCCTATTTTCAGGATTTTTTTAAATGGAGTTCGTTAGACCGCTTTTGGGAAACGTATGGAGATCAATGGTTTCAGCGGTTAGAGCTGGGGTATGTGATTTTGGTTATCACCTTTCTGCAGCTTTCACTGATCGCTTTTTTGTTGATTATTTTGCCGCTGCTGTTTCGGTATTCCTATTACAAAGGAACCCGAAATAAGCTGCCAACGCTGATCTATTTCTTCAGCATTGGAACCGGGTTTATGTTTATCGAGATGACCTTTATACAAACATTCACTAAGTTTTTAGGTGATCCCATTTACAGCGTGGCGGCTATTTTATCATCCATTCTGGTGTTTTCCGGAATTGGCAGCGGGGTGCAGAAAAAACTGGGGATTCCTCCTGTGCAACGTATGCGTATTGCCGCCGGGTCAATCATCGGTATCACGCTAATCTACCTGCTAACCGTTGACCCCATTCTTCAGGTATTCATTGGCACGGGCACGGCTACCCGTTTCCTGATAACCGTTTTACTGTTGTTCCCCGTCTCCTTTTTCTTCGGGTGGATGTTTCCGAGCGGGGTTCAGATGTTAGAAACATCCGGTGATAGCCTTATTCCGTGGGCGTGGGGGATTGATGGATTTGCATCGGTAGCAGCTGCGCCACTAGCCATTATCCTGTCGATGTCGCTCGGGTTTACGAATGTGATTTTGCTGGGTCTGCTCTTTTATGGAATTGCAGGCCTGACGAGCTATTTGTGGGAAACCGGGTAATAATTGTTAAAGTCTGTTATTAAGATGGTTTAAAAGAGAAACGGGAAATTAATTCATACTATCAGACACTCGTTTTCGTAAAGTATTTGATCAAGAATCATAAAAAATGGAGAGAGAAAATGATTAAAAAACTATTTATACCCGTTTCGCTAATCTTCTTTTTGTTTGCCGGCTGTAATGGAACAGAAACTGAAGTACCTGAATTTTCAACCGGAATCATTGAAGTTGAATTTCTGGATGCTGAAGATCAGGAACCAGTGACGGGGCAAGATTTTAACCTGTCGCTTGTAGCTGAAGGATCAGAACAAGCCGTTCAAATAGGTGTATTCACATCAGATGACGATGGTATGATAGAAGCTGAAATTGTGGGGCAAGAGGAGCTAACGGTTGAGCAAGCTATTATCGAGTACATTGATGAAAATGAGGAGCTGCAAACGATAGAAGAAGATATTTCCCTGGAATTACGATTCGAAGAACCTTTTGATACCGTGAGTTTGTCGTTTGAGATTTGAAAGTCTTAAATAGTGCAAATTAAAATTTGAGGGGCAATCTATTTGAGGCTTTCAGCCTCCCCATTCCCTGGAAATTACGATACCCGGAGTGCTGCTCCGGGCTGTGTTATTTCAGGCT
>PWFZ01000107.1 GCA_003555185.1 Balneolaceae bacterium
AGTGCAGCTTCAATTTCTTCTTCAGATTTGCCCCAGCGCATTAGGTGCATTTTGTACATAATGCCTTGCCCCTTAAGAATACTGCGAACAGTATCACTGGGGGTGGCACCAATTTTGAGCCAGTGGATGATACGATCTTCATCAATAAAGAGCTCTTGTCTCTGGCTCACATTGTCGAATCGTCCAAGTTTTTCAATTATTCTACCATCACGCGGTGCGCGGCTGTCGGCTACCACGATGTGGTAATATGGTCGTTTCTTTCTTCCTTTTCGTTGTAAACGTAACTTAATCAATGTTGTACTCCTGTTGGGTTATTTGTTATAAAGTGTTGTTATTTGCCAAATGGCAGATTTTTGAGCCCTTCCATTGCACGGCCCATTTTGTTCATTTTCGACATGGTTTTCATCATCTTCTTCATCTGCTCGAACTGTTTCATCAATTCGTTGATCTCACGAACACTGGTTCCGGAGCCTTTTGCGATTCTTCGACGACGGCTGCCATTCAATAGGCTTGGGTCAGCCCGCTCTTCAGGTGTCATAGATTTGATAATGGCTTCAATCGGCTTGAATGAATCCTCATCAAAATCGGCATCTTTTAAAGCTTTATCAGCTCCGGGAATCATACCGACGAGGTCGGTCATGTTGCCCATCTTTTTAATCTTTTGGATCTGTTCTAAGAAATCCTCAAGATCAAATTTATCAGACCGGATTTTCTTTTGAAGCTGTTGCGCCTGGTCTTCATCATACTGTTCCTGTGCTTTTTCGACCAGTGAAACAACATCACCCATACCTAATATACGTTGGGCGAGTCGATCCGGATAAAATGGTGACAGAGCATCCAGCTTTTCGCCGGTACTCATAAACTTAATTGGTTTTTGTACTACAGATCGTATTGACAGAGCCGCACCACCACGTGTATCTCCATCCATCTTTGTTAAAACTACTCCATCAAAGTTGATGGTTTCATTAAATGCTTTTGCAGTATTTACAGCGTCTTGTCCGGTCATGGCATCAACCACGAACAAAATTTCCTCCGGATTGACAGCCTTCTTTATCTCAGCAACTTCTTTCATCATCGCCTCATCCACATGGAGACGACCGGCTGTATCAATAATTACGGTGTCGAGAGCTAAACTTTTTGCCATGGAAACGGCTTCTTTAGCAACTCGAACGGGATCTTTTTGCTGAATAGAATAAACCGGCACATCAATACTTTCTGCCAGTGTTTTCAACTGTTGTATGGCGGCCGGACGATAGACGTCAGCTGCGGCAAGAATAGGATTTCTATTATTTTCTTTCTTTAGGTAGCGGGCAAGTTTTCCAACGAATGTTGTTTTACCTGAACCCTGCAGACCTGCAACAAGAATAACGGTTGGGGGTTTTTGTGCAACGGCAATATCTTCCCGGTTTTCACCGAGCATTTTTACCATTTCATCAAAAACAATTTTTGTGAACTGCTGACCGGGATTAACACTGGTTAATACATCCGATCCGATTACACGCTCTTTTACATCAGCGGTAAATTGGCGGGCAACTTCCAGATTCACATCAGCATCCAATAGCGCGCGACGGATTTCCCGTACGGTTTCGGCGATGTTTACATCGGTAATCCGTGACTGACCCTTCAGGGACTGTACAGCTGATTCTATTTTAGAAGACAAATCTTCAAACATTACACAGGCACACTATATGTTGATATAAATATGTAGTAGAGTCTTACAAATTACGGACATCTATTTATCTTATCAACATTTATGTTGAAAACTTTTATCTGTGTCGCAATGCGTGAAAATTACACACATCGTTTTAAAAACTAATTATTTCGATGTGAATGACGAACGTGTTATTTTCTGAAAGAAATTTTGAAACAACTAATTGATTAAAAAACATATTATGTCTGACCAAAAGGGATACGGTTTACTAAAAGGAAAAAAAGGAATTATTTTTGGAGCACTTGATGAGAGAAGTATTGCCTGGAGAATTGCTCTGGCCTGTAAACGTGAAGGAGCAGAGTTCGTACTATCTAATGCACCGATTGCATTACGATTGGGAACACTGGATGCTCTTGGTGAAGAAACGGGTGCAAAAATTATCCCGTGTGATGTAAGTGACGAAAAAGATGTAGAGAAGTTGATGAACGAAGTAAAAGAGGAGCTGGGCAGTGTCGACTTTATTCTTCACGCTATTGGAATGTCTCCAAACATCAGAAAGAAAAAAGAGTACAGAGATTTAAATTACAACTGGTACAATCAAACACTGGATATTTCTGCCATTTCCCTGCACAAAGTTCTGCACTATGCAGAAGAAGCAGAAATATTAAATGAAGGCGGAAGCGTGGTTGCACTCTCTTATATAGGTGCGCAGCGAATTTTCTCTAAATATTCCGACATGAATGATGCAAAAGCACTACTCGAAAGCATTGCCCGTAATTACGGAAGTCGTCTTGCCGAGAAAGGAATTAGAGTTAATACAGTGTCACAAGCTCCGACAAAAACGTCTGCCGGTGCCGGAATTAAAGGGTTCGACAGTATGTACACGTTTGCCGAAAAAATTGCCCCTCTTGGCAATCCTACTGCCGACGAATGCGCTGACTACTGCGTGACGCTATTTTCTGACCTGACCAAAAAAGTGACTATGCAGAATCTCTATCACGATGGCGGATTTGTAACCTCCGGAATCTCCGAGGAGATGATTGACGGATTAGTTCGTCTTTACGCAGATGAAGAGTAGACAACAGTTTTTGAACTTAGTTCGATTTAAAATGCCTTTACAGAGGCAAAAAGTGAGGCTGTTCAAAAAATAACTTATCCAGTAAAGAAGCTTAAATAATTTAGACATTAAATCCCTCTCTATTTGATAGAGAGGGAAATAGGGTGAGTCAGAAAGAAAAATCTAAATTATTTAAGCTGTTTATAAGGAATAAACCTTTTTGGACAGCCTCAGCGGTTTTCGAAACGATTTAGAATCGAACTAAGGGAGGTAATTTTGAGAATGAACAATCACAATTATGAGTAAAAAAATTCTCGGCATTGATCCCGGATCCCGCACAACAGGATATGCACTTCTTGTTGAGGAGAACGGGAAATTCTCTGCCGAGATTTGTGATGTTCTCCAGATGGCGCACATGGACGATCACACCGATCGCTTGCAGTTTATTTTTGAGGAGATTACTAAACTCATTAAAAAGCATAAACCAACCGAATGCGCTGTGGAAACACCCATTTACGGTGTAGATCCACTGGCCATGCTAAAATTAGGCAGGGCACAGGCGGCTGCAATTCTAGCCATTTCTAATCAAAAAATATCCGTAGCTGAATACTATCCCAAGGCCGTAAAAAAATCGATTACCGGTAACGGAAACTCCAGCAAAAAGCAGGTAGCGTTTATGCTGGATAAAATGATTACGCTTCCCGAGGGTAAAATGAAAAATGACGCTACAGATGCGCTTGCCGTTGCGTGGTGCCATTACACCAAAAATGGAGTGATAGCATCCCGACAAGGAAAAAAAGCATCACACCAAAATAACAGTAAATCAAGCTGGGCCTCTTTTGTGGAGGATAACCCCGATCGTGTAAAAAAACCGTGACTCTATGATTGCATATTTAAAAGGATCAATATCAAACAAAACAGAAGATCGGCTGATTATGGATGTCGGAGGTGTGGGTTATCAGGTAGAAATTTCAAACCAAACATTTCAGACACTACCCAAAAAAGGAGACTCGCTGAAAATTTTGATTTATCACCATTTTACCGATAGTGATCAACGACTTTTCGGGTTTGCATCACAAAAAGAGAAGAATTTATTTGAGCGATTAATTACAGTAAAGGGAATTGGCCCAAAGCTTGGACTTACGATTTTGAGCGGAATGTCTGCACCGGAGTTGATAGAGTCGATAGTAACGCAAAACACATCAGCCCTGTCCGGGATTTCTGGAATTGGAAAAAAAACGGCGGAGAGGATGGTACTTGAGCTTAAAGATAAATTGTTTGATGAATCAGGGCCATCGATTGTTTCAAGTGGTGGTCAGCAAATGGACAGGCGAAGTGAAGCCGTTTCAGCCCTGGAAGCACTTGGATTTAAGAAAAGAGATGCTGAGCAGACGGTTTCAAAAATTATATCGGGGAGCAGTGACTCCACCGTTTCAGATATTGTTAAAAAAGCACTCGCGGAACTGAAAAGGTAATATTGTGTTAACAATCACTTATTATAATAGAGTGGTTTTGAAATACAATCAGTTCGAACGAATTCACAGTTATTTTGACAAGTAAAACCATATTAGTTGTTGACGATGAACAGGATCTTCTGGATCTGATAGAGTATAATCTCAAGAAAGAAGGATTCAACGTTTTAAAGGCAGAGAATGGCGTTGAAGCTTTAAAAGTGGCAAAAGAGAATATTCCGGGTTTGGTTCTGCTGGATATTATGATGCCGAAAATGGATGGTCTTGAAGTGTGTGATAAAATGCGATCAGATGCCAATCTTAAGCATATCCCCATTATTTTTCTTACCGCACGGGGCGATGAAAAAACAGAAGTAGAGGGTTTGGACACCGGTGCTGATGATTACGTTACCAAGCCGATTAGCACCACAAAATTGATCTCAAGAATTAAGGCTGTATTACGGCGGTTTGATGAAACAGAGGACGTCCCGAATAAGCTTTCAGTACATGATATTGAAATTGATAAGGATCGATATGTTGTCACTCGTGGAAATGAGGAGTTTCAACTTCCCCGCAAGGAGTTCGAGCTGCTGTACTATCTGGCAGGAAGAAAAGGCAAAGTTAAAGATCGTCAAACATTACTCAATAAAGTTTGGGGTGATAACATTTATGTGGTAGACCGAACGGTGGATGTCCACGTTAGAAAAATCAGGGAAAAACTTGGTGATCATTATATTGAAACCGTGAAAGGAGTAGGGTATAGATTTAAGGAATGAGCAAGGCTAATTCAAAAAAAACAAGGTTTTCAAAAATATCTCTTCGAACAGCCATCCCGGGTGGTTTAGGTTGCGCAATCAGTACGGCTATTCTTTTTGTTTATTTTGCTGATTTGCCAACACAAACTCTTCTTTTAGTCACTCTTATTTCTTTTATGATAAGTACGCTGGTTATTTATGCCATCTCCAAACAGCTGCATCAATCAAGAGTAAAGACGCTGGAAATAATCTCAAAAAACATATCCCGCAAACGGTTTGAAGACTATGAGGATATTGAACTTAATCAGAGGGATGAGCTGGATTATCTGATTGCCCAGTCGGTTCGTTCAAGCCGAAAAATTGAGAAAGAGCTTCAGCGGATGAATAAGATCGAGAATTATAGAAAAGAATTTATTGGTGATATTTCTCATGAGCTTAAAACTCCAATATTTGCTATTCAGGGGTTTATTGAGACACTACTGAATGGTGCTCTTGAAGATGAAGAAGTTAATAAGCTGTTCCTGAAAAAAGCGATGAGAAATGTTAATCGTCTCACTTACCTCACTAAGGATTTAATGGAGATTTCACGTTTGGAGACCGGAGAACTAAAATCGAATCTTCAGGATATTTATTTGAGAGATCTGATTTTAGATGTGGTAGAAAGCCTTCAGTATAAATCACAAAAAGAAGAAGTAGAGATACGTGTTACGGAATTCGATAAGAACCTTCAGGTGCGGGCTGACCGAAATCAGATTAAACAGGTGCTGATAAATTTGATTGAAAACGGCATTAAGTATAACAGAGCCGGAGGGAATGTTGAAATTGGCATAAAGAAATTCAAAAAAGACAGAGACCGCATTGTCGTATATACAAAAGACTCCGGAATTGGAATTGAAGAGAAAGATATTCCACGAGTAACAGAACGGTTTTTCAGAGTAGATAAATCACGTTCGCGAGAGAAAGGAGGGACAGGGCTGGGACTGTCAATTGTGAAACATATTATAGAGGCGCACGGAGAATCTCTGTTTATTGAAAGCTCTCGTGGGGGTACTATGTTTAGCTTTACCCTCTCGAAGGTAAATCACGTTTTTGTTTAAAGGCATTTTCACTATTTTATAAGTGAACAAAAATCAACGTTTAGAGAGCTTTCTTTATGATATATGCAGTTGTAATGGCAGGGGGATCGGGGACTCGATTTTGGCCAAAAAGCACAAAAAAAAGGCCAAAGCAATTTTTAAATCTCTTCGGAGAAAAAACAATGATTGAGGAGACGGTTAATCGTCTTAAAGGATTTGTGGATCCTGAGCAGGTAATGGTTGTTACAAATACTGACTACAGAACGATGGTCAAAGATCTTCTCCCTTCCACAAATACGGACTTTATTATTGGTGAACCGGTTGCCAAAAATACGGCACCATGCGTTGCGGCTGCAGCTGCACTTCTCCATAAAAAGGATCCTGATTCTACGATGATCGTTCTTCCTGCGGATCATCTGATAGGAAAGCCAAAAGAATTTTTAAGCGTATTGGATTCGGCTGTTAAAACAGCACATCAGGAGGGTTCACTGGTAACGATCGGCATCAATCCTAATCGCCCTGAAACAGGGTATGGATACATTCAGTTTGATAAATCCAGTGAGATTTCAGCGGGAGAACACCCTGCGTACAGCGTAAAGACCTTCAGGGAGAAGCCGGATCTGGAAACGGCAAAGAAATTTTTAGAGTCAGGAGAGTTCCTATGGAACAGCGGTATGTTTATTTGGAAGACATCCGTCATCCTTGAAGCGTTTAAAAAACATCTGCCTGAAATGTATAAGTGCACCGAAAAACTGATGGAGTCTGATTGTGGTGAGGATGATTTGAACCAGTTTTATCACGCCTGCGAATCTATTTCCATTGATTATGGAATTATGGAAAAAGCCGAATCGGTACACGTCGTTCCCGGAGAGTTTGAGTGGAATGATGTAGGAAGCTGGACGGCCGTTCACGAGCTATCAAAGAAAGATGAGAATAATAACGTGATTGGAAAGTCACCTATCTCTTTGCAAGGCTCAAAATCCAATCTGATTTACTCAGAAAGCGGAAAAATGATATCTCTCGTGGGAGTGGATAATATTGCTGTTGTGGAAACAGATAACGCTATTCTTGTTGTTAATCTTGATAAGTCTCAGGACGTCAAAAAAGTTGTTGAAGATTTAAAGAGCAACCCTGATAAAGAGAAGTTTTTGTAGGACTCACCCCCGTCCCCTCTCTACTTCGCAAAAACACTCCGCAAAGAGGGGAGTTTCATTACCCGTGCGACAAAATTCACGGGACTATTTTTTCATTTACTGGCTGGTGGGGAAAAACGAACGGAGGAGAGAAGGGATGATTTGTAGTGAACTCTAAACTAATAAAGTAATTCGCTCGCTGTGATCTTTGTAAAAACCGCTGTGTCCGCTGTGGTTATCCCTCTTAGTTTTAGCAGGAGTAGTTTACTTTTTGCCAATCCATCCTGACTTACCCCGCTGCTCACTACGTTCGCTGTGCCCGTTGTGTAAACTGCTGTGTACGCTGTGGTTAATTCCCTCGGTTTAACAGAAGCATTTTACTTTTTGCCCAACCCATCGTAACTCACCCCCGACCCCTCTCTACTTCGCAAAAACACTCCGCAAAGAGGGGAGTTTCATTACACGTGCGACAAAATTCACGGGACTATTTTTTCATTTACTGGCTGGTGGGGAAAAACGAACGGAGGAGAGAAGGGATGATTTGTAGTGAACTCTAAACTAATAAAGTAATTCGC
>PWFZ01000148.1 GCA_003555185.1 Balneolaceae bacterium
ATCGAATTTGGAAGGGCATACGCTGGATGTGAGCCATGAGGGAAATGGCGCCGTAAAGAAAACGGCGGATAAAAAAGAGGCCGCAAAACGGACCGTAAAGCAGGTGGAGAGTCAGGATAGCCTGCCACAAATGACACTTTTCGGGTCACAAATAGATCCCAATATTGAAACCCTTCTCAACAAACTGGACGCCAGCGACCCCGAACGAATGACCCCAATAGAGGCGCTGTTGCTGCTTAGTGAACTGAAGAGGCTGGGGAAATAGGTGTTTGTCTTGTGGGTTGTCAAGTAGTTGATTATTATCAACTTATAGATTTATTTGTAATATTAGTGTTGCTTCTCCCTCTTTTCTAATAGATTGTGAAAAACTATTTAAAGAGATCTAAATAAAACTACGAGTCATGAAAAAGATTACACTCCTTTCCTTTTTTCTTCTGTTAATTTCCGGATTGTCCGGCGTTTACTCTCAATCCACCCAAGGCGACTTTAATATAGGGGCGGGGTTCGGATATGGATTTGATATTGAAGAACCTTCTCTTGGACTGAATACAAATTATGCCGTGGCGGATAATTTCAGGGTAGCGGGAGATTTTATCTACTATTTTATTAGTGACTTCAGGTTCAATGAGGATGTGATTGAAACCAATGCCTTTGAGTTAAATTTTAATTTGCAGTATTCATTTCTGAACATGGAAAATTTTAATATATATGCTCTTACAGGACTCAATTACGTGCGTATTAGTATGAGCTCATCCATAAGCCAAAATAGTTTTTCCGCTACAGAAGCCGGTATTAATCTCGGATCCGGACTAGAACTAAATATATCACCCACTATTAAGCTATTTAGTGAAGGTAAGTATGCCTTTGGGGATGCCTCCCAATTTGTGCTAAATGGCGGGTTAAGATTTAGAATTAATCGTTGATTCTTATCACTGACAAGATAATCCCAAACTTGAAAAGTTCTACTCAATAAACTGGACGCCAGTGAATCCGAACGAATGGTCCCGATTGAGGAGGCTGTTTCTGCTGAGTGAGCTGAAGAGATTGGGGAAGTAATATTCAAGGGTAATGTACTCTCAGCTTATATAGAAATAAGTACATACCTGTAAATTATTAGAATTATTGAGTTCGTTTTTGATAGCTAGATAAGTTTCAGTAAAATCTCGCAGTAAAAATTGTATTCATTAAAAGAGAAGTAAATCGCTTCGTTGAATCATCAAAGAGAAGGTGAAAATGAGATTACTGCTACTAGTCATTTTATTATGCTTGTTTGCATACACTCCGGCTGATATTCATGCACAAACCAAAAATGAAATATCTTTTCATTCCAACCTTGTAAGAGGTGGATTTGAACCATATAAATTTTTTGACGGTACAGCCATCGGATTTACATATAACCGAGAGATTCACCCATATATAATGGTTCACACAAATCTTGTTGCAGTTCAAATGTTTGATGGAGATGAATTATGGATAGATCATAATCATAATAATGGATTAATTAACTCAGATATAGGTGTTGAGATCGCTCCATTTGAGTTTAAAAAATTTCAAGTCCGCTTCGGTTTTGCGGGTAGCGTACAAGTCCGTAATTCAGTAGAATCGATGGATCCGGAAACATTATCAGGTCGGGGGTCTTCTGAATTTTCGACTATTTATAGTTTTCGGTCTTATCATCTTGGCTATAAATTTGAACTGAAATTTCCTGTTCAACTATTTGAGCGCTTTTTTGTAGCGCCAATTTCCACCATTCGGTCCTATCCAAGAGGGAATTACATCCCGAACTCTCTCGAAGTAGGAATACAAGGTGGAATTAAATTTTAAATATACATGATGGTTAAAGGAATAATTTTTGTTGCAGTTATTATTTCGTCTGTACTATTTACTAATAGCTCTTTTGCCCAGGAAAACTCACTACCAAATTGGCACACAAAGGTGGGGGTAGGGTCGTATAGCGTGAACTCAAACTCAGATTTTGAAAGTGGGTTTGAATTTTCCAGTGAAATCGGGTATCGAATGCATACAGGGTTTGATGTCGGTATTGGATATTCAATAGCATTGGTACGAACACGATTTAACAGTGACACACCTTTTGAAGAGGATATGCCAACTGATTTTTTTAGCGGTCTGGATGGCCAGGAAACTCATCATGCATTACGAATGCTGATTTCCTATCACATTCCTTTAAATTCAAAGACGTCGCATGTTTTAGCTTTGGGTACCGGATTGATGGTCACCGGTGAACAGAAAGTCCAATATGATATCAATCCAACAGCAGTAGCTTTTGCATCTGATGGGGAGCTTTTCTATCAGTTTGAAGTAAATCAATTCAGGGAGAGTAGCCTTTTCAATGATGTCGGATTTCCGTTCAATGCAGAGTATATATTCCGATTTACTGAAAACCTTGCGGTTGGCTTACGAGCAGAAGGGCGTTTTTTATTTAATTCAGGATTTGACAGACACACTTTTGCCCCTAAAATCGTCACTTTTTTCTAAAGCCCTGCTATGAAGACTTTACTAACACTATTCTCCTTTACATTAATATTAAGCTTCAACTCTGTTGTAGAAGCGCAGCATAAATATTCTATACATTCAGAAATATCCATTTCATCTATGCAGAATAACAAGCTTTCTGATGGTGGGGGCGTACTTTTTAATCTTCGAAAATCTATAACAGAAAGATGGGGGGCTGATGTTGGGTTTTCTTTCAACCAAAGCTTAAACAAAGTCCGCTCTGACGATCCTTCTGTTATTCGAAATCCTGATAGAATAAAAGAAGGGTATTTACATACTAGTTTAGATGTTTTTGCAGGAGCTGTATTTCATGATACAAGTGATGGACAGCTTACTTTTCCAGTTGGGGCTGGTTTACTGATGAGAAGTAGATCAGAAACATTTCATGATTCGGATTCGGAAGCCTTTTTAGTGCAGAGCAGGCTAGTGGTTTCTAATCCTAATTACGAACAATCTATTGATTATGGCCTTTATTTATTGATTTCAGCCCAATATACGCAAAGTGAAAAATGGAGCTTTGGCATTCAGAGCCGTCATCAATTTTACACAAGGGGCTTTTCAATGTTTAAACTAGGTTTATCTGCGAGGCATCATTTTTAAGAGTTAGCCTTCCAAGTCCCCAATCATCCTTTCAACCCGTTCATCAAGCTTCGAAAAGGATTCCATGTAGAGCTGCAGGGCGTTCTCAGTCAGTGATTTTTGCAGGGATTCATCTCTCAAAACGGCCTCTGACTGATCGATTAAATCCTCTCCCTCCCAATCAACCGGCATGTAGGTTTGGTTTTTTGATAGAGATCCGGCCAGGTAATCAGGTGGTCCATATCCGGCTTGATTAAAACAGCCCGGTTCTTGATGGCTTCAAAATCCCGGAAACAGATTTCCCCCCATCCAAACGGGCTCAGGACTCCGGTAATTTGTGTCAGCTCCCGATTGTAAGTTTTTACCGAAACGCTACCTGTAGAGAAAACAGACGGTAGGCCTCTTGCTTTTCTTAAAAAAAGCCGGCGTTGATAAGAGATGCTTTGTTGAAATTTACCACCTTCAAACCGGGCCTGAATTTTGCTGATTTTCGGCTTATCTACCAACTGTTTGGCTTGAGGCTTTTTATAGATATACCGTAAAATACCGAGATTCGATAGGTTGATCAGAGCCTTTCGGGCAAGTCTTTCGCTCCATAATAAACTGTCATATGAGCCCACCCCAAGGTTCCAGGCCAGCTTAAGCTTTTTGAGGTGGGTTTCATTTTCTAACGGCTGCCTGATGGTCTCCTTGTTATCCGTTACCCCGTACCTCCGGTGATAATAATCCGAAAAAACCTGTTTGCCATATAGCTCTCTGAAATAGTTTTTTTGATCTCTCAGCAGTTGTTTTTTGTAGTAGTAATCGATGTGGGGCATATAGTGGAAATGAGTACTGCCCGCGCCGTCGCTATCATCAAAAAAGATAATTTTGTCATATTTCTGCCGAAGCTTTTTTAGTAGTTCAACACTGGATCCTGAATAATTATCACCCTTGAGAAACCTGACAATAATCAGCTTTTTATTCGTATCCCGGTTCAGGCAAAACTCATGGTCTTGTGTAAATAGAAACCTCTTTCTATATGCACCCGATATAAGCGGGTATAAGCTAAAAAGCAGCGTAATTCTCGCCGGTTGATACAATACGGTAATGTCTCTCATGATTTACATTATACGAATTGTGGGTGATTAATATCTTCATCAAAAGTTACAGGAAATGGTTGATTCTCGAAATCTCAGACCGTTTAACAAAATGTTTTTATGTCATAAAGTACTATTAAAATTAGATTTACAAACCTTTTCAAAGTAACATTGTAGGAGTAGGTCAACTTCAGTATAATATTTAAGTCAAATGTTTCATTAACATCTAATTTATAAAAACTAAAGTCATGAGCTATACTCGTAAATCTTTCCTGAAAACATCCGGCGCACTCGCCGCAGGACTCGCCATCGGAACTGTTCCCTTTTTAAAAGCTTGTGGACCGGTCCGCAGTGAACTGGATTTTGGAGTTCAGCTCTACACATTGAGAGATGTAATTCCGAATGATCCTGAAGGTACACTCCGTCAGCTATCAGAGTTTGGTTACAAGCAAATTGAGAGTTACGAAGGGCCCATGGGTATCTACTGGGGAATGGGGAATACCGGATTTAAGCAGTACATGGATGATTTGGGAATGACTATGGTTTCTAGTCATGCGAATGTATTTGAGGATTTTGAACGCAAAGCTGACGAAGCCGCAGAGATTGGGCTGGATTATCTGATCTGTCCGTGGATTGGCCCGCAGGATACGCTGGATGATTATCGGGCGATGGCGGATCAGTTCAACGAAATCGGCGAAGTGGCAAATAATGCGGGGATTCGCTTTGCCTATCACAATCACGCCTACACCTTCGAAGAGCTTGAAGGGGAGATGCCTCAGGATGTGTTGATGGAGCGAACAGAAAACGATCTTGTGGACTATCAGCTGGATATTTACTGGGTAGTTGCTGCGGGTGAAGATCCCGTTGCATGGTTTGAAAAATATCCCGGACGATTCACCTCTTGTCATGTGAAAGATTTGACCAACGGAGACGAACCGGAATCCACCATTCTGGGAACGGGCGTGATCGACTATCCTGAAGTCCTTTCTGTAGCCAAAGAAAATGGAATGGAGTATTTCATTGTAGAGCAAGAAGCATACACCGGAACCACCCCAATGGATGCCGTCCGAGAAAATGCTGAATATATGAGAAATTTGAATCTTAGGTAGCCTCCTTCAGGCGTCCGCAGGTCCTTGAAGCGTGGCGGGTTTAAGGGCAGACCCGTGAGGTTTTTTAAAACCTCACGGGTCTTTTTTTTGAATCACGCAAAGTTCACACAAAATAGCGCAAGGGTCCCCCTTGTGCTGGTGTTTTTCCAGTCCCGAATCCGTTTCGGGGCTCCTATTGAAGCTGTCCAACTGGTTTATCCCCCTCCAACCCAGCTTAAATAATTCAGGTTTTTTGTCCCGACTCACGCTATGTCCCTCTCTATCGATATAGAGAGGGATTTAACGTCTGAATTATTTAAGCTTTTTAGGTATTGCGTGGCGGGTTGGATCCGATCTCCGTACAAAATAGCGCAAGTATTCACTTGTGCTCCTGTTTAAAAGAAGAAACTACACCAGACCCGTGAGGTTTTTTAAAACCTCACGGGTCTTTTTTTGTGCTAATCAATTTCTAAAAAATTTCCGGGCGTATGAGCTTTAATTGCCGGGGTTAACTTTTGAACTAAAGGAAGCAAATCTTGGTAGATATTTGTTTTGGCCTTCAGAAGTACAACCTGAATAGAAGAAGATGGGATAGATTGCTGAAAGCTCAGGTTTTTATCACTTGTAATGAAGACATCAAATTCTTTTTCAGCAGCTGAAAGTAAATCTCCATTTGTAAAGCTTGCCCAACCCATATCAGGTGTGGTCTTGACAACGAAATCGGAATCTAACTCTTCAATCCGATACATCAACTTTTTTGGAAGGCACTCATCCAGTAAGATTTTAATGATCATTGTAGCTGAAGTAGTTGATCTTTAAACCGCTCAAGTACCTGAATTGCTTGTTGTTTTGTAACAGTTGGAAAATCATCTAGAAACTCAGGGAGAGAATGCCCGGCTTCCAGATATTCAAAAAAGGTACTTATCGGTACACGCGTTCCTTTAAAAACGGGAGTGCCGCCAAGAATATCTTTTTGTCTTTCTATAAGTGAATTTAAATCAGTCATTATATAAGTTTTATGTACAGTATTAAATATAGCTAACGAAGAGGCGATTTGGAAATTTCATGAACCAAGCCTCCTTCAAGCGTCCGCAGGTCCT
Organism: Balneolaceae bacterium; assembly: GCA_003555185.1. GTDB lineage: Bacteria > Bacteroidota > Rhodothermia > Balneolales > Balneolaceae > SW132. Next base: position 6,361 of record PWFZ01000148.1, read on the forward strand.
TGCCTTGATGCGTGGCGGTTTCCTTGGCTTTGATAGGGAGCACAAGCGAGACGCTTGCGCTATCCACTATCCAAGTGATGAGACATGGTATTTCTGTTTAATTGTTGAACGCAGTTCGTATTCTTGGTTGATTGTGACTTAAGACATGTTATTTGGAAATAGAAATACCATGCCTTGTGCACGAAACCCCGCACAAAATAGCGCAAGTATTCACTTGTGCTCCCATTGAAGCTGTCCAATTGGTTTATTCCCTCCAACCCAGCTTAAATAATTCAGGTTTTTTGTCCCGACTCACCCTATTTCCCTCTCTATCGATATAGAGAAGGATTTAACGTCTGAATTATTTAAGCTTTTTTGGTATTGCGTGGCGGGTTTAAGGGCGCCTCCCGCACAAAATAGCGCAAGTATTCACTTGTGCTCCTGTTTAGAAGAAGAAACTACATCAGACCCGCGAGGTTTTTTAAAACCTCACGGGTCTTTTTTTTGAATCACGCAAAGTTCACTCATTAGGTAGCAGAGCTACGAATGAAGGGTACCGCAGCAGAGCTGCAGTACCAGATTTGAAAGAAAAACTTTGCACACGGAGGAATCCAAGTGCCATAGGCACGACCGATATTGGTTCGGGGATGAATCATACCTCATGAAATGGCGCAAGAATGTTTCTTGTGCCCCTTTTGGTGTTTGGAATTCTTGGGCCTTGATTTGGAGCCCCGAAACGGATTCGGGACTGCACCGAGTGCTCCTCTTTTATACCACGAAGCGATAGCGTAGTGAAACGATTCCCACGAAGTGAAAAAAACACCAGCACAAGCGAGACGCTTGCGCTATCTAGTTTCCAAATTTCCAGACCCGTGAGGTTTTTTAAAACCTCACGGGTCTTTTTTTAGTTGGGTACTGATCAACTCAACCCGTAATTTCCATCCATGAAAAACTCAGCCAAGCATATTGCCGATCGTATTCGCCTGATGATTGCCACCAAGCAGTTTCAGGTGGGTGAATTGTTGCCGTCCACGCGGGAGTTGGGTCGTCAGCTGGATGCTAGTTTTCATACCGTGCGAAAAGCCTATCACAGTTTGGAAGAGGAGGGCTTGATTCGCGGTGAGCAGGGACGTGGATTTGTCATCAACCGGCAAAATACATCGCTGGATAAATCAGAGCGTTTGGAAATTGGCGCTGAAAAAATGCAGG
>PWFZ01000394.1 GCA_003555185.1 Balneolaceae bacterium
AAGTCTATCATTAAAAATAAGTACCCCGAATGAGGCAGAAGTGAAGGGAGATACCGATCTCTCAGAAAAGGGGAGTACTATATGTATCGGAACTATCCCGATGCCTATACGTTGATCATTCGCTCCCTCTAATCCATCTTCCGGATATTGAACCCAATGAGTGAAGATTAATTCAGAACCGACTCTTGCCGAAATGTTTCGAAGATTGATAGAGGTGTGCCAAACCTGACCATTTATAAAGGCCATTTTACTGTTTTGTATCTTCCCCCAGGCTCTAAAACTTTGAGGAGAGTAATTTAACGAAAGGCCCGGTTTCGAGTAGTGTTCAAAGGTAGATTCATCACTACTTTGGCTAAATAGTGGGGAGTATAACGTTGATATAAACCCAAAAAAAATTACTAAAAATAGTGATTTCAATTGCTCTCTTGTTCAAGTCCTAAAGGGTAGACTGTCTTTTGTGTACATAGGCTGCAACTCCCCAAATAAATACCCAACCGGCAGCTGTAATAAACCACATTCCAATACCTAGTATCAGAACATTTATAAAATAAATAAGATGATAGATCCAGATTGGAGCTTCTGTTACTTTTCTCTGCGTGATTTTCTGAAAATTTCTATTCAGTAAAGAAGCTAATCGTGCAATACACATTAATACAGTGTATGCATATACAATATAAGTAAGTGTGGTATCCTCATAAAAAACTGCAATTGCTATAACAATTACAGCGAGGAGGTCAACAATAATGTTTTTTAGCCACTGCATAAGTTAGGAAAGAAAAAAGGCACCTTAATCGGTGCCTTTAAATTTACTCTTCAATCTCAATTACTTCTCTCGCCTGAAGACCTTTTTCACCTTCAGCAATTGTAAATTCAACTTTTTGCCCTTCCGCTAATTTGCGAAAGCCATCAGTTTGAATTTCTGAATAGTGAACAAATACATCTTCACCACCTTCGCGAGTGATAAATCCATATCCTTTTCCGTTATGAAACCATTTCACAGTTCCTATTTCTCTAACTTCTTCCATATTAAATCCCATCTAAGTTCCCAGTGATAATTAGTAACAGCTTGTTCCGGTTAGGAAGCACAGCTATCGTGACTAAAATAGTTCGTTCCAATGTTTTAAGCAATAAAGGATATTAATCTGTTTTAATTGATTGAAAGCTCCTCTATCCAGATGAATTTCGACCCACGCATATTAGGGTTTCGTCCCTCAATATTTGATTGAAATTTAACCATTCCATTTTTCTTTTCCAGATCTGTAATGAAACCTGAAAAACGAACTACATGTCCAACCCGGGTATCTTTCATCTTTTCATAAATTTGCTCGTTAGCGGGTATAGCATGAGCTAACAGTACTTTACTATGCATATTTTGAATGGAAAGTGGTGGAGTACTTACGTGAAGTGTGTAGGATCTGTTATCTTGTTTTGGTGAAACTCTCCTCAGATGTTTCTCATCAGACATGCCTCCCCATGAAAAAAGATACACATAGGGAGCGATGCCTGAAAGTTCATCAAACCGGTACCTTTTTCGCGAAATTATTCGCAGTTCTCCTTTGATTTGCTGAAGTGGGTAGAGTGTGAAATTTTCTGTTTCAAGTGGGTTTCGTGTGCGAATATCCACTATTTCCGGAGCATTTTCGGCAAGTACACCGTGTCCGTGCTTAATTGATCGCTGATCCCATAAAAACCAGGCTCCGACTAAAAGTAGAATTAGGAACAGATGCTTCAACATAATCTCTAAAAGTCTATAAGTGGAGTGATATCATTTAATGCTTACACTAAGTAGAGTATTCTGCTGATAGGTTTGTTACAATCTAAATTAAAGTATTTACTACTAATTGAAGTCGATCTGTAATCCTGCCTGTATTGAACGGTCACTGCCCGGCTCAAAGAAGAATCCACCAAAGGCATTAATATTTACAGAAGTGTTATAGCGTGTATCAAACACATTATTTACTGAAATAAATGGCCGAAGAGAGGATGTATCGGTCAGGCGTATCGAATTTGTGGTCCATTGAACATTTGTGAGGAAATAATCCGGATTCGTGCTGGTATTTTCACTGTTGGCTGTATAACTACCTGTCCATTGATTTTCTAAACTTAGCACTTGATTACCCGGACGAAATGGGAACCTTGAGCTAAACTTTTCGTTTGGTACACCGGGAAGGTCATTTCCATCGAGGTCACCTCCGTTAAACGTTGCCCTAAGTGAATTTATCATCAGTTGTACATCGAAGAATTCATTCGGTGTGATTTGAAAAGAAGCTTCCAGCCCGTAATGATCTGTTTTTCCTTCATTTCTGAAAAATACAGGACCGTCTGTTTCTGTCTGAAAAGGTAAAAGCAGATCCCGAACCTGCATCAGATATACTGTGAAATCGTATTGTAGTCGGAGATTTTGGTTGGTTCCGCGTATTCCGGTTTCAAACCCAATAGTTCTTTCCGGGTTTACATTTTGATTAAATCCGTTTCCACCCTCAGGACGGTTAACGAGCTCCGTTGTTGTGGGAGATTCAAAAGAGGTACTAAAATTTGCGAAAACCTGATTCGAATGAACCTGATAGGTAAACCCGGCACTGGGATTCAGGGAAAAGAAATCTCTGGATCCTTCTAAATCTGTTCCTAGTCCATCTTCACCTTCAAATGTTATTCGATCAGCCCGTAATCCTGCACTAAAATTTAATCGCTGAGTCAAGGGAAGGGTTAGGCGGGTGAATACAGCCTGATTGGATACAGTCTCAGTTTGTTGTACAGAAATCTCATCTCCGCGTTCACCGTTAATATTATCTGTTTCAAATCGGTCATCTTGTTGTATTTTAATTTCTGAGCCTATGTCTACATCAAATGGAAACCCCTGAAATGAATAAGTAGCTCTCACTCCCCCTGCAAGACGCTCGAGGCCTACATATCCAAAGGGAAGGGGATTCTGTAAATCGCGATAGGTTCCATGAGTGGAGATGTCCAGTAATCCTGTTTCAAATTCTCTAAGAAATGAAGCCCCAATCATGGCCTGATCGAAGGATTTACCGGCCTGTGAATCCACAAAGTTTTGTCGTGCCTGTGTTGGGTTTTCTACCGATGTTTCTGCGTTGAGTGCACCCGGATGCTGCGCTTTAGGCATCGTGGCATAGTTGGCAATAAACTTTAGCTGACTCCTGTCACTCAACTGATGTTGACTCCCAACACTTGCCCGGAAAAGTCGTGCGGCGCTATGATCCCGGTATCCTTCTGTATCAAAATAGGTGGTATATCCGTAGATCCGTGAGTTACCTATATTTTCATTAAAGCGAAGCTCCTGCTTTATGGTATTAAAGGATCCGGCATACCCCCTGTATTGTAACATAGGAGCATCTCTTTCGGGGATTGTGGAAAGATAAAGAACACCTCCACTTGAATTTCCCCATATAGTAGAAGACGGCCCCCGTAAGAGTTCAACACGCCTGACCATTGCTGGATCAATCATATTCATGATAGTTTGCCCATCGGCAACGGTGAGTGGGAGATCATCAAGAAGAACCTGAACTCCACGCACTCCGAAAGGGGACCTCCAGCCGAGTCCACGAATAGTCATACGTTCTCCAAGGGCATAATTTTCTCTGTTACTGATAGAAACACCGGGCAGGGAAAAAGTCAGTTCATCCATAGTCGCAGCTCTTCGAGATGCTATATCATCCGCATCCCGAAGGTAATAACTCAGTGCCATCGTAGCCTGACCAATGGTAATAGGGGAGTAAGTAGCACTAATCACTACTTCTTCCAAATCTGCAGTTAAAGTATCACTCAGTGCCTGAGCGAATAAATTGCTGTATATTGCTGAAATGAAAAAAACCGTAAGAACAATAACTTTTTTAAATAACATTCGTAGTGGATAAGTAATTATAGTTGTTGAAGTTTAATAATTGCGTTAACGTAATCAATGATGATTAGATTCACTAGATCTATAAAACGAAATTTCAATTTACATTTCGAATGGCTGGCTCTTGCTGTAGGTTTGTTTTTGATGGCAATACTCAACCCTGAAAGTACAGCATCGTCACTATGTCCGCTGGACTATTTTGACGCTACTTTTTGTCCCGGAGAAGGATTAGGGAAATCCATAGCCCTATTTTTTAGGGGAAATTTAACAAGTTCCTTGCTTGCTCACCCTGCCGGTATTCCTGCAGTATTTATCATATCAGGAAGGATTTTTTATATTCTTAGCAGAAATCGAACACAACTAAAAAACGGAGATTAAATGACAAGAGTTTTTGAACACTTTCCTGAACTGGAAGGGGAAGAAATGCGATACATAGCCAAAGCTATTGAGGGTCTTGAAGGAGAAAAGTTCAACCACTTTAAATCTATGTATAAAGCCAGGAGAAAAGACCCGATTTTAATATTATTCCTTTCTGCCGTCGGACTGTTTGGAATTGCAGGCATTCACCGGTTTTTTGTGGGCCATATTGGAATGGGAATTCTCTATTTTTTCACTGCAGGACTGTGTTTTATTGGAACTATTGTTGATATGATCAACTACAAAAATTTTGGATTTGAGTATAACAGGAATCAGGCACTTGAAATTTTAGAACTGATTAAATGAGTATACCGGAACGAAAAGAATCAGAATCACTGCTCAGGCAATTTATAGAATCAGAAAGTTTATTGGTTCACAGCCACATGGTTGCGGCTGCAATGGAAGAGTATGCTGCGTCGCTGGGGAAAAGTAAAGAGGAGATAGATCAATGGTGGACAGTTGGTCTATTGCATGATCTGGATTGGGAGAAATATCCTGATGAGCATCCTCAAAAGGCAGTGCAGGAAATTCTTCCAGAAAATGGATACGGAGAAGAAATTTTGAATGCAGTTGAAGCTCATGCCCCTGATAGAACCGGCCGGGAGCCCAAAACAGAAATAGAGAGGTATCTATTTGCCTGTGATGAACTTTCAGGTTTCATGAATGCGGTATCGTTAATGAGGCCAAATAAGTTTTCTGATATGAAAGTGAAGTCTGTAAAAAAGAAATTAAAGGATAAACGATTTGCTGAGAGTGTGCCAAGAGAAGACATTAAAAAAGGAGCCGAGCTCATCGACAAAGAATTAAATGGACACATTCAGTTTCTGATCGAAGCATTTAAGAAAAATGACTTTTAATACAATAACCCAAATTTTTAGAGACGTTGTAAACCATATATAGTTAAGTATTTAGCGATTATTAAATTACAAGAACTATGCGTAAACTTTTGCCACTGTTATTAATAGGATTATTTTTTACCCCCGTCATTGTATTATCTCAAGAAAGGGGAGAAGAGGAAGAGATAGAGGATCCGTTTAAAAGGAGTTTAATTTTTGCTCCTACGATTGATGAGCTATTTGATGAAGAAGATCCTTTTGAGTTTGATGAAACTGAATTCGAGCGAAATGTTCGCTTTTTATCTAATACCGGATTGGATTTAGGTGCCGGTTTTGAAGCAGGCCCCTATTATTCAAACCATCTTTATAGTCAATATCCGAATTTATCTACATTACACTTTAATCGTGTAAACGGGCTGTACATCGGATTAAAGAAAGAGCGAATGCAGTGGTACAGACGATCTTCTTTTTTGACAATTCCGGAAATTCAGCCTCATGGATTTATTGGGATTGGTACTGCTTCGGGCCGAGTGGAGTATGGATTTGGACTGGAACGACTGTTTGGGGAGGAACGAAGGTTTATGGCGGGTGCGGAGTATCATCGTGCGACGGCAACAGAAGATTACTGGAGAACCGGATTAATTGAAAACACGTTAAGCTCACTTTTTGCCGGATATGACTATCTGGATTACTATCAAATTGAAGGGATAGGAATATATGCTGTTCATAGAACAAACCGTTTATTGGAGGTGGCTTTTTCGTATAACAAGGATGAATATTCATCGCTTGAGCAAAATACCTCCTTTTCTCTTTTTGGGTATGCTAATACCTACAGGCCAAATCCTGCCATCGATAGTGATGCTGATGTAATTAATCTTGATAAATATAGTTTCAGTTTTTCCATCAATCCCAGAAATGTGTTGATTAGCGAACGGTTTACTGTCTCATCAACTCTTGGGGTAGAATTAGCTGATAATTCGGCCTCTGATGAGGACTACCGATTTAACAAATTTCTTACCAACGTGAATATCTTCTACAATGTGGATGAAGGTTCAGTTTTAAGATGGAGAATTCGCACGGGAAGCATCACAGGTAATGCTCCGGATTTCAAAGCATTTTATCTGGGCGGTATAGGAAGTTTGAGAGGAACGCCGTACAAATTTTACAGTGGTAACCAGCTGTTTCACAGTACTTTGGAAATGCAGTTTGGTTCACCGGGAACTCGGTCCGGAAGCTGGGTAAGAAATTACAACCTGCATTTACTAGTGTTTTTGGATTCCGGATGGACCAAGGTCAATGAAAACCTGAGAAACTCTACTAATCCTTTTGAAGGATTAGGAAAAATGGCACTATCTGATTTTCAGCACGATGCCGGTTTAGGATTTGGTACAGGAGTTTTGAGGGCTGAAATGGCGTGGCCATTGAATAATTTTGATAGTTCACCATACTTCTGGGTTCGCTTTAACCCTACCTTTTAAATCATTTAGATTCTTTTTTACAAAAAGTGGCATGGTAGGGGCCATAAAAACCGTATATTTATGTTCTATTATTTTTGAAAAAGTATATTACTGATGAATCATTTTTTAAAGCGAGATCTATTAATTTACACGGGGATATTTCTCCTTTTTTTACTCCTCACTTTTGGCTCACGCTATTCAAGGCTTTACAGTGAGAATGCTATCAGTACAGACATACCGGTTGAACTGTATATACATGAAAGAATTGGTCTTGTTGAGCTAGCCGAAAAATTGGATTCAGCAGCGGCGAATTTTGACCGGGATGAGTTACTTTGGGCAGGAAGGGTACTTGGCTGGAGAAATTTTCGGGTTGGCAGATATGAAATTAATGACAATACTTCTTACGAGACGATCCTGTCAAACATGGCAAGGGGTATTCAGGATCCGGCTAATGTTACGGTACTTCCCGGTAATGATATCGCCAGAATTTCACAGCATCTGGCAAGGCAATTAAAAGCAGATTCTGCAGCTTTTGCCCAACAGTTCAGTGACAGTTCAGCCATTGCTTTAGAATCTGGATTAACGGGTGAACGATTGCTATCCCGGATGCTTCCCAATACCTATCAAATGTATTGGACATCAACTCCTGAAAGGGTTGTTAGACGAATTCTTCGCGAATTTACGGTCGGAATTAATGAACGCTACAGCAGCGAGATAGAAGAGAGCCAGTTTACTCTCGATGAAATCGTAATTTTAGCATCGATTGTGGAATGGGAGGCTCGCCATCAGGAAGAAAAACCAAAAATAAGCGGACTCTACATAAACCGTCTTGATAGAAATATGAGGCTGCAGGCTGACCCTACCGTATTATACGCGTTGGGCGAACGTCGGAGAATACTGTATGAAGATTATAGATTTGAACATCCTTATAATACTTATCTGTACAGTGGCTTACCAC
>PWFZ01000063.1 GCA_003555185.1 Balneolaceae bacterium
ACTCTCAGCAAATCAACGAAGTACTTTTACCCTTTTGGGATGATTCCGGTGAGGTATCAGTAATGAACACTCTGCAAGTGATGAATGTTAAAGCAAAAGAACAAACTTACGGGTTTAGGCTGGAAGGCGCTTTCCCCGCAATAATGATGAGTTTAAATATCGATTCAGAAAAAACGGACGCCCATGCGAATCATAACGGGTAAATTAAAAGGAAGAAATATACCTATACCGAAAACGGATCTGTTAAGACCCACATCAGACCGAACAAAAGAGAGTCTGTTTTCTATAATTGCAGCCCGCCGGTATCTGGATCAAACTGTTGTACTTGATCTGTTTGCCGGCAGTGGGAATCTCGGTTTTGAAGCTATTTCAAGGGGAGCCAAACACGCAACGTTTGTAGATAATGAATCAGAACACCTCAACCATATTTCCCAGCTGGCTGAAACATTTGATGTTGACGACCAAGTCCTCACGGTACTTTCTGATGTCCGGGATTATATTGACAGGCAGCACGCTGCGTTTGATTTTATTTTTGCTGATCCACCCTACGACTACTACCACATGGAGGGGTTAATCCACTCTATTATGGATAATGAATGGCTGAACCCTGACGGATGGTTTATTTTAGAGCACGATAAACGACATGACTTTTCCGGACTCGAAAAATGTGTATTTTCGAAAGCATACGGCAGAACGATTGTAAGTATATTTAAGCATTCTGATTTAGACTCTTAATATCCACAAAAAACCAATTTCCATGAGCAAAGTTGCCCTCTACGCCGGCTCTTTTGATCCTGTAACCAACGGACACCTCGACATATTGGAACGGGCAACTAAACTTTTTGATAAGGTTATCGTTACCGTTGCAGTCAACAAAAAAAAGCAGACCCTTTTTACCGGAGATGAACGAGTTCAACTTTTAGAAGACTCCCTCAAATCTTATAGTTGGAGTGATAAAATGGAAGTAGCACAGTTTACGGGTTTGCTGATCGATTTTGCACAAAAGAAGGAAGCTAATATTCTTATTCGGGGTGCACGACGGGTCTCTGATTTTGAGTATGAATTTCAGATGGCACTCACCAACCGACGACTCGCCCCTAACATAGACACCGTTTTTTTAATGCCTGATGAGAAATACACGTTTACATCAGCCTCCATTGTAAGGGAAATAGCAGCCTGGGGAGGAGATCTAAGCTCATTTGTTCCTGATAATGTGGCTGAAGCCCTCCAAAATAAATATTCCTGATATTTATAAAAGGCTCTTCGCAGGTAATAGAATGTAGGCTTAGTTTTTGGTATTTTTAAGACCGCCCGTAATAAACATTCATTTACTGAACACATGATCTCAAAAAGAGCTAACCGACTTTCTCCATCTGAAACTCTGAAAATCACTGCAAAGGCTAAACAGATGGCACGGGAGGGAGCATCTGTAATCTCATTAAGTGCCGGTGAACCTGACTTTAAAACTCCTGCACATATTTGTAATGCAGCAATTGATGCCATTACTGATGGTTTTCATGGATATACCATGAATACGGGAATGCCTGAGTTACGGGAGGCAATTTCAGTAAAATTAAAAAAAGACAACAACCTTGATTACGCAGCGGATCAAATTGTGCTGTCAAACGGGGCAAAACAGTCTATTGGATTTTCTATTTTAGCTACCATCAATCCGGGCGATGAAGTGCTGATTCCCGCACCGTATTGGGTTTCTTATCCCGAAATGGTAAAAATGGCAGAGGGAAATCCAAAAATTATTAAAACGACATTTGCGAACAATTATAAACTCACGCCCGACCAGCTCGAAGAAGCAATTACCAATAAAACAAAAGCCATTATCCTGTGCACACCATCAAATCCAACGGGTGCTTGTTATACCAAAAATGAATTAAAAGCGCTGGGTGACATTCTCGAAAAACACCCCGATATCATTATTTTTTCTGATGAGATTTATGAGTATATCGTGTTTGATGGAGAACACACAAGCATACTTAATGCATCGCCGGCACTAAAAGACAGAACCGTAATAATCAACGGATTTTCAAAAGGATTTGCAATGACCGGCTGGCGGCTTGGTTACATGGCAGGCCCAAAAACCATTGTTGCCGCAATGGCAAAAATTCAAAGTCAGGAAACGTCAGCACCCTCTTCTATTTCGCAAAAAGCAGGCTTAGCTGCCTACACAGGTACCATGAAACCTATACTTGAAATGAGAGAGGCGTTTAGAGAACGACGTGACTTTATCGTTCATGCATTGCGCGAGATTAACGGAGTTGAGTGTTTTACTCCATCAGGTGCTTTTTATGTTTTTCCTGATATCCATCAGTTTTTAGGTAGGGAAACATCCGATGGTGAAAAGATTGAAACATCTACCGATCTATGTATCTATCTTCTTGAGAAGCATGGCGTAGCTACCGTGCCGGGCGATGCGTTCGGTGAACCCAATGGCCTCCGAATCAGTTACGCCGCTTCCATGGAGCAACTTAATGAAGCTATGACACGTTTTAAGAACGGATTATCACAAATAAATTAAGCTGCCAATCTGAATTGATTTCCGGCTTTGGCACATTTTATGCTAACACAGCTCTAAACCACCACATTAGATTTTTTACTATGCCTACTTACGAGTATAAACGAGAAGATGGAACCACTTTTGAAATAGTACACCCAATGAGTGATGATGCACTTACAAAATGCCCAACAACCGGTCAGCCGGTAAAACGGATTATTTCCGGCGGTGGCGGCGTTGTTTTAAAAGGGAGTGGTTGGTATGTCACTGACTACAAAAACAAGCAGAATGGCAATACGAAGGTGAACGGTTCCTCTGAGGCTCCAAAATCAGAGACATCCAAGACTTCGGGCTCAGACACCAAAAAGTCTACGCCTAAAGATTAGTTTAATGGAAAATGAGAGATCGGACATATACAATCAGGCATCCGAACAATTTGTTCTTCTTTGGGGAGAAATGGCGTCTGCATGGGGCATTAACAAAACAATGGCGCAGATTCACGCACTGCTATACGCAGAAAATGAACCGCTAGATACCGATACCATCATGGAGAAGCTGAAAATTAGCAGAGGGAATGCTAATATGAATCTCCGCAATCTGGTACAGTGGCAACTTATTTCTAAAGTGCATTTTAAAGGTCAGCGAAAAGATTTTTATACGGCCGAAAAAGATGTCTGGAATATTGTTGCATTGCTGATTAATGAGCGCCAGCAGCGGGAAATTGAGCCTATTCACCAGAATCTGGTTACCTGTTTAGAACTATTTGATAAAAAAGAGACTCTGACAAAAGAGGAAGAAGATTTTAAAGAACGCATACGAAGTTTTGTTGAGTTTTTAGAAATGTTTGATCGATTTACAAAAGCAATGCTTCCCTACATCAACAAAAAGAATTTGAAATTCCTGAAGCAATTAGTGAAGCTGGCTGAAGCCCATCAAACACTAAAAGGCGGAAAAACTCCTGTACTACCAACTGAACCTGATGACTAAAACAACGCGTGAAATCGGCAATGAAGGAGAAAATATTGCGGCTGCCTATTTAGAGTCTAAAGGGTGGATTATTCTAGACCGGAATTATTTTTTTGAAAAAGCAGAAATAGATATTGTAGCATTCGACCGTACCCAGATTATTTTTGTAGAGGTAAAACGACGGTCTAACACCTATTTTGGCAGACCTGAAGAGTATGTTACTCCATCAAAAGAAAAGAACATGAAATCTGTTGCCGAGGCATGGATTTATGAACGAAAAATGGAGACAGCTCTAGTCCGGTTCGATATAATTTCCATAGTTCAGGATGGAAATTCAGCCCCGGATATCACACATTTTGAAGATGCTTTTCGCTAACGAATCAATCAGTTATGAACCCCACTCCGATACAAATTATTCGGACCGTGATGTCGATGATCGTCTTTTTCCTGTTACTGTTAATCATCACTCCGATTGTTCTCTTTTTATTGATCATCTCATTTGGCCGGCTTACAAATTTCATTGTTGAAAATTTTGCCCCTCTGATATCCTATCCTGTTCTGTGGATTTTGGGAATTGATTTCCACATCAATAAGCAAGTAGATCCACTGCCCAAGCAAGCCGTTTATATTTCAAACCATAGCTCTACCCTCGATCTTTTTACCATTCTTGCACTGGGGCTCCCCCGAATCCGTTTTGTTGCAAAATGGGAACTACAGTACAATCCACTCTTTTTTATCATTGGAAGGCTAACAGGCCAGGTTTTTATTAAAAGACAAAAATCGAAAAAAGCGATAGAAACCCTTCAGAAATCGTACGATAAAGTAAAGCGACAGAAACTATCCATATTTGCCGCACCGGAAGGTTCCCGTAAACACAAAGGAATTATCGGGCCATTTAAAAAAGGTCCGTTTCGAACAGCTATTGCGTTAAATTACCCCATTGTCCCTATTTATTTTGAAGGAAACAGAGAGCTGAGTGGCGGCGGTGGTTCCATGTTTGCCAAACCGGGAAAGTGCATCGCTCACATCCACCCTCCTATCGATACATCTGATTGGGATCTTGATAATCTTCCTGACAAAATTGATCAGGTCAGAGAAAGTTATAAAGAGTGGGCAGGGGTTAAATAAGCAACTTTACCGCAATACGTTACAAAATCTCAATCCACAGATTTCATTTTCAGAATCATATTTCGTGTTAAAAATGTGTTTTTTAACTCTCAGAACATATATTGGGATAGCGTGTTTTTAACGCAGAAAGTATGGACAGTTAGATTAACGAAGTCTTCTAAAAGATCCTGTTTATACTCATGTAACTTCGGCCCATTATTTAGGATTAAATTAATGACCTACATTTTCGCACAAGATCCAGGAACAACGAACACATGAAATAATTCTATTTGATAAGCAGGGTTTATTGTCAGTACAGTAAAAAAAAATTACAAAATTTCCCCAATAAGCCGGCTGATCCGATCATGAACCTTCAGGAAAAAGGTGATCACAAGTAAGATTTGTTGCAGAGGTAATTTATGAAAAAGAGTGGGTGAAGAATCAAATGAATGCACTGAATTTACAAAAGGATATCTGCTAAATTCTTAAGAAATATGAACGACACAATCTCGCCGAATGAAGCAAAAGCCAAAAAGCTTTTATCAGATTTAAAACTCGCATTGCAGGGTACAGTTAGCTTTTCCGATGCAAAATTGATTTCCCGGTATCTTGGTACCGACTTTGATGGTCAAACAACAACCTTCTTATTTTGGAACCCTGAATTCGGGGAGGCAAAACAACTTGAGCTCGAGCTTTTTCTGCCCTCCGGTCACCTCAAAATTGACAAACCTGAGCAGCACGCTTCCTTCTCATACCGTACCTATCCCCTCATCAGGCATGGCGAGTTTGCAGTTATATCACTTGATAATGTCCCTGCGGGTGATCGGGATTCCATAGGTGCTCTTTATCAGGTAAAAATCACCTACGAGAATAACTCTTCGCTAATTGTACGTGACCCGTTGGCTGCGTCGATGCCATATGGAATATATGCTCCCTCGGAGGTATATGATATTGATGCAGCACTTTTAAACAGAAAAGACAAACCATACTATCAGAAACTCAGCCGTCAATTAACAGCTAAAAATAATTTACGGATTAATCCTTCTGTTAATCTGCTCGAAATTCATACTCAAACGGCTACAAAAGAGGGTACTCTTCAGGCATTGGCACAGCGATATAATCAAATCGCCTCTAAGCTTAAAAATAACCAGGAGCTTTCACCTGATGAAAAGAATTTAATTGGATTTGATGCGGTAGAATTGATGCCCATTGACCCGGTATGTGAACACCCTGAGAATCATCAATTTTGGAAACCCATAAACTCTCCCAAAAAAGATAAAGATGAAGTAACAGTACGATTAAGAAAACCGAACACGGTGAATTGGGGATATGACATTGTTATTTTTGGTGCTGCAGCAATTAACCCGGCCATACTTTCCAGTGGACGACCCGATGAGCTTATACATTTTATAGAGACACTTCACAATTTCCCAAAACCAATTAAAGTAGTACTCGACGTAGTATATGGCCACGCTGATAATCAGGCTGTAGATATATTGCCCAACATTTTTTTCAGTGGACCAAATATTTACGGCCAGGATATTAACTTTGGCAATGTGATGGTGAGGGCAATTATCCTTGAAATGCAGCGTCGTAAAATCAACTATGGGTTTGATGGTATTCGCGTTGATGCGTCTATGGATATTAAATACTATGATGAAGGCTCTAAAAAGCATTTAATTGATGATGACTATTTAGAAGAGATGAGTCATGTTAAACAAGAAGTTGTGGGTGTTGAATATCGTCCATGGATGATATTTGAAGATGGACGCCCCTGGCCTCGTGATGACTGGGAGCTAGCTTGTACATACAGAGAGGTCACTAAAAATCAGCCCCATGCTTTTCAGTGGGCCCCCACTATATTTGCCTATAACACTCCACATCATTTTACATATTGGGCATCAAAATGGTGGAGAATTCGTGAGATGCTGACATTTGGCAACAAGTGGATTGGAGGGTATGCCAATCATGATACTATGAGAAGAGGCACTCAGGCGGATCCCGATCTGATTAATGTAAACACATTATTGGGCAACTCTTTAAAGATGATTATCCAAAATGCGTACAATAATCCTTCGACTACCTTATTGATGAATGGCTTTTTACCCGGTGTACCCATGGATTTCCTGCAGGCTCTTGGAGGTACTCCCTGGGGTTTTATGAGAGATACAGATACAACCTATGCTATTAAAGTAGCCGCCGAGGAAGCCCATTTCTTACAATGGCAGGTGACGGAAGTTGAGTTTCGGCAAGCACGTTTTTTTACCCGGCTTAAATATATCGGGTTTACGTCACTTGATGGACTACGAAAGTTTTCGACAATACTGCTTGATTTGGTTGCATCAACAAATTACAACCCTCCGGTTATGGCAAAAATGCTAAATAATCTAGAGCCTGATCTTGAGGTGATGGATTGGACTGAGGAAAAGCTGGTATCTTATGCCAATGCCTGGATGCTTGATATAAGTGAGTATTGTAATGTAGATCAGCATATAAACTATATTGATAAAAAGAAGGTCGATTTCAATCTTGGGATTAGAAACTTCAGGCTTCAGAATCCCTGGTTAATTAACAATTTCTCAGAATCAGATGTGCTTCATTATATCGAGCCTGTAGAAGGGACTGTTATTTATTACGGGTACAGGAAGAATCCTGCTTCCGGACAAGAATTGGTATTTATAGCTAATATGGAAGGGCGCCCCAAACAGGTTACTCCTTCCAAACTACCTTTGCCTATTACCAATACAGAAGGATGGCGAATTGCCTGCAGTACACCATCAATCTCTCATAAAAATATTGATCAACCTATTCGTTTTTCAATGTCACAGGGATTGATTTTTGCAAAAAATTAGATGCAAACCCAGGCACTGGGTTAAAGCTGAGTTTTAAAACTGATCATTTTTCCCGGTAGAAATAGATCTTTTTATTATTGGC
>PWFZ01000396.1 GCA_003555185.1 Balneolaceae bacterium
AATCGAGTCTGTCTACCTGCATATATCCGCCTTTTACCCATGCCTCAGCGTGGTGGCGTGATGATAAGTATGTGCGAAGGTGCATTCTCAAACCGTTGTGAAGCTGCACATCGAGATCGAGGTTGGATGTTGCAAGGTTAAAGTTTGGAACTAATTCATTCAATTCTGCAAAATCTCCGCTTTGAGTTAATGCCTGAAATTGAAGTGTATTTGCACCTCCAATCCGAACCTGAAGTCCGTCGAATTGAACATCGGTTTCTTTGGAAGTTTCAAAAACATTAAGTCCTGTTTTATCAGGTGAGCGAAAGTACTGAAGGTCTCGGGTCTGTTGGGCAAGAGCGCTCTCGCCAACAAAAAAGAGAACCATTAAAACGAGTGTTAGTTTAGTTACGAGTGTTTTCATGTCATTTTTATTTAGTTAGGTAAAATTCTTTTTGCAGTGTGATTTTTTACTGCGATAGTAAACTCGCAAGATTAGCCCGAATACATTGAAAGTATAAACCTGAAGGTGGGATAGGGAAGTTGCTTACCCTTGTGTGGGGGATAGTATTACAAGAGGATATGTCACCTTTAACTGATTATGTATATGACATGATTATGTGATTTGCTCCTGACTTACATCTTGTTAGATTGCCAAGATGATACGTTGCATAAAAATATTATCAGCATTGTTGATTGTTCTCGTTTTATCTGAGGGGACACATTCTCAGACATTACCATTTCGAACCTATTCAATTGAACAGGGATTGAGTGAGTCTGTAGTTCATTCCCTTATCCAGGACGAAAAGGGGTATATATGGGCAGGTACAGGGTTCGGTCTAAATCGATTTGATGGGGTGCGCTTTAAGCAATACTACGAAGATGACGGATTGCCCGACAGTAGGATCAATACCATTTTAGAAGATGAGCGAGGCACTCTTTGGCTGGGAACAGATTCGGGAGTAGCAATTTTAGAAAATGATACAATTAGAACTCCTGATTATTTGTCTGCATTAAATGAATTTGTTATTCACTCTATTTTCAGGGATCAGGATGGAAATTTATGGTTTTCAACGGAGGGAAGTGGAGTTTGGAAACTAAATAATGACCGAGAGCTGACAAATATTACGGAGCAGTTTGGGTATAAAGGCATTGAGGGACGATCGGTAACCCAAACACCGGATGGAGTTATTTGGATGGGGACAATGAATGGGATTGCACGCCTCGATGGAAGGGATTTTACTTTTTTCGAAGAGATGTACGGACAGTCGATGACTGAAATTCGTGATATGATTGTCTCGATAGATGGAAGCTTATGGATTGGTACAAACGGGGGACTGTATCATTATATAGAAGGAAGGTTAAGCAGATATGGCAGAAGTCATGGCTTAAACAACCTGAGTATTCAATCTGTATCGGTTACTAATGAGGGAACTGTTTGGGTTGGGACAGAGGCAGGAGCATCACATTTTGATGGCGAAAAATTTACAAACTACACTACAGAACAGGGGCTTTCTGCACTGATTGTGTATGAAACATTAATTGACAGGGAAGGGAATGTTTGGCTTGGAACGCTTGGCGGAGGGCTAAGTTTTTTCTCAGGTGAAACCTTCAGTAATTACAATGTTGATACTGGCCTCACTAACAATGTAGTCAATGCATTTGCCGAAGATCACGAAGGAAATGTATGGGTTGGAATGTATGGTGGCGGAATTGCCAGGTTTGACGGAGATACATTTACATACATTGATGAGTCTGACGGGTTAATTGATAATAAAATTTTCACCCTGTTCGAAGATAGCCGGCAGCGATTATGGATTGGCACCCGGGATGGGTTAAGTGTATATGAGAATGGTCGGGTAAGTAAAATATCAGAAGATATTTTTCCTTTTCGGGTAATTCGAAAAATTGTAGAGGATGATGAAGGGTATTTATGGATTGCGACATACAATAGCGGGGTAATTCGCTTTGATGGTGAAAATTACAGACAGTACAATACCGGCAGAGGGCTACTCAATAACACCGTGATGGATATAAAAATTGATAATGAGGGCACTCTCTGGTTTGCCACCTATGGAGGAGTAGCTTCATATGACGGATCCTCTTTTCGACATTATACAATCGGTGATGGATTACCCAGTAATGGAGTCATACACATTCATATCGATCATAATGATGATTTATGGTTTTCAACATTTAACGGCGTGGCAAAAATGGAAGGGGATACTATCAGATCCCTGGTCTCTGATGATCAAGTGGGAATTGTCTCCTATTTTACTATTCAGGATCATGATCTGGGTTACTGGGTAGGTACAAACAGGGGGATTTACCGGTTTGATCCGGACCTTTATTTCGAAGCTGAAAATCGGGTGGATCGTATACAGGCGTTTAAGCTCTTTAATGTAAATCAGGGCCTGATAGCTAACGAACTAAATGCCGGAGCATCGCTCGTAGCAAGTAATGGAATTATCTGGCTTGGAACAGTAGAGGGATTGAGTCTGTTTTATCCTGAACGTCTGAAAAAAAATACCACTCCTCCGGGTATAGAGTTTGAAGAGATAATGGTGAGCGGTCATTCTACTGCTGAAGATGAAAGCCCGATTTATACTCATGATCAAAACTTTGTTCAGATAAGCTTTACAGGCTTAAGTTATGATAGTCCAAATCAAATTTTATATGAGTACAGATTAAGAGGGCTGGATCAGGGGTGGCAAACCACACGGGAACGAACTGTACGTTATCCTTCGCTTACCCCTAATCAGTACGAATTTCAGGTTAGGGCATATAATGCAGATGGTGTAATAAGTGATAAAACGGCCAGGTTTTCGTTTAAAATCAAACAGCCTGTATGGCTCCGATGGTGGTTCTTTGCATTGATATTTGCAGCCGTAGTGGGGTTAATAATTTTTTACTATCAATATTTCCGGGCAACCAAACAGATTGATATTGAACGAATGCGGGTTCAAATTGCGAGTGATCTCCATGATGATGTTGGATCATCCCTCACCGAACTTGCCCTGCAAACCGATTTTCTTAGAGCCGGGGATATTGGCGACGAATTAAGGGATACATTGAAACAGCTGGGTGACCAAAGCCGGAAAATTGTATCGAGCCTGGATGATATTGTATGGTCGATTGACGCCCGAAATGACACTGCCGGAGATATGACGGACAGAATGCAGGACTATATTAATCATATTTTCAGGTCTGATGAACCGGTGGTTTACTATGATTTTGAACATCTTAAAATGGATGAGAAATTACCTGTTCATATAAAAGAAAACCTGTATCTGATTTTTAAAGAGTCTGTCAATAACATCGCCAAACACTCAAATGCTACAAAAGTGAATATCCTGTTTTCATTTAATGGTAAAACATTTGAGCTTTTGGTTCGTGATAATGGAACATCATTTAAAAATGACAGAAAATCAGGGCAGGGACTTCGTAACATCAGGCTTCGGGCAGAAAGAATTAAGGCAAACGTTACTATAGAAAGTAAAGAAGGGTTTGCTGTACATGTTAAAGGAAAAATTTAAAAACTGTTATTATGATTACAATAGGTATAGTCGAAGACAATGTTAAAATTAGAAGTCTGATTCAGAGATATCTTGATATGCAGGAAAACATGAGCTGTAAGGTGGCTCTCGATTCTGTTGAAGAGATGCTTGAACATCTTAAGAATTATGACAAACCTGACGTACTTTTAATGGATATACAATTACCGGGTATGTCTGGTATAGAAGGAATTGGGATTATCAAAGAAGAGTATCCTGAGATAGAAATTATGATGTTGACGGTATATCATGATTCTCACAAAATTTTTGATTCGCTGGTAGCTGGCGCATCAGGATATCTGTTGAAGCATACTTCCCTGCCGGAAATAAAAGAGTCTGTCGAAACTCTTGCCGATGGGGGTGCCCCGATGTCACCACAAATTGCAAGAAAAGTAATACAACACTTTAGTGATTCTGAAAAGAAAAAAAAGCCCGAAAGCAATTTAACAGCTCGTGAACAAGATATTGTGAACGGATTGGTGGATGGTTTAAGTTATAAGCTTATAGCCGACCGATTTGATATCTCTATAGACACTGTTCGTGCTCATATAAGAAATATTTATAAGAAATTGCACGTTAACTCAAAAGCAGAAGTCATTGCTAAATCATTACGCGGCGAAATTTAACCATCACATGGACATGTGATACTTTATTTATTGGAGATTTGATAATTTAAAGTAAATAAAAGTACTTTAAGAAAGTCCCTGAGGCCATTATGAATTTATCGTCACTACATAATATTTTTTTTGTTGTTCTTGTAGCTCTCTTAACCACAGGGTGTTACACACAGTTGGAGACGGTAGATAGGTCCGCTCAAAACCAATCTGCCGGCTATTCCTGGGATGGAACTGAACGCGCAAACGCCAGTGAACAAAGAGAGGATCGGCAAACTCCGAAGAATGTAAATGAAGAAGATTACACTCTTGGTTACGAAGATGGGTGGGAAGATGCTGAAACGTTCTTCTTTAAAGATTATGAGACAGAAAACTGGTATAACGAGCAAGGTGCAACTCTTTCCCATTCTCAGAAAAAAGCACCTGCTAAAGTAGTTAATAATTATTACTACGGACATGGGTTCAGCCACTTTTATCCCCCTCACTATTACGCTTACTACCCTTACAGACCTTTCCGGTCAAGTTTCGCATTTAGCATAGGTTACGGCATGGGTTGGGGCTGGGGACATTCCTTCTATGGTAGTCATTTTGGGTATAGTCCGTATCATTATGCAGTTTACCCCGGAGGATTTTATGGCCACTATTACAGCTATGGATACCACAGGCCATCTTATGTTTTTATAAACACTACCAGATCAAAGGCAGTACGGGCTAACCAGGTTAGAAGTTCCGGCTTGCGTTCGGGAGGAGTACAGGCAACAAACCGTACACGCTCAAATGTTCGGTCTGCCAACACTGTACAAACAAGACGATCTGCTGTGAGATCGAACGTTCGTTCAAGCCAGATAAATCGAAGTACGGATTCCAGTGTAAGATCCCGTTCCACAAACGTGCGTAATCGTAACTCGAGCTCTGTAAGAAACAGATCCTCAAATAGCGGAAACAGAAGTAACATTCGATCAAACCGATCTAATAATAACAGATCGAGTGGAAATGTACGGAACCGAAGCAGTAACAATAATCGATCGAGTGGAAATGTTCGGAACCGGAGCAATAACAATAACCGGTCAAGTGGAAACGTACAGCGCAGATCTAACAACAGTAGTAATTCAAGCGGTAATGTTCGGAGTCGAAGTAATAACAATAGATCAGGCAGTGGCAATACATCCCGCCAGAGAAGTAATGATGATCAGAAGAGTTTAAGTTTAAACCGTGTACCCTCTGTTGAGCGGTCTTCAACAACTGTGAGCAGAGCTCCTTCGACTGAAGCGAGAACTTTGCCACAAACACGTACTGTTACTCAACCACAAAACAGATCTGCGGCAACACAAACACGATCAGCCACTACTCAGACACGATCTGCGACAACACAAAGACGTTCAACCACAATTCAAACGAGATCTGCTCCGCCACCGCGACAAGTAAATAGAAGTAGTAATAGGTCAAGTAATAATCGCAGTACTGTAAATCGATCATCAAACAATAATTCATCATCATCAGGAAGAACAATTCAACGATCTAACTCAAATTCATCATCAGATCGCGGAACGAGTTCAAGAAACAGAAGTTCTAATAACAGAGACAGATAACTTCTAACTAATTGTCATTACAGTACTTAATTTATAATAAAAACGAATGCGCGGGCAAACTATGTCTTTCTTAAAATTACTACCTCTGGCTTTTTACGGTTTTTTAATGGTTCCGTCATTAGATGCACAAAATGTGAATGATCCCCTTTCTTATGGAAATCAGGCAGTTAGTTTTGGTGACCAACAGAGTGCCATTAATCCTCTAACAGGAATTATGCCGGGAACAGCATTTGGTGCCGGCTTTGGGTCATTTTTAGATAATCCTGCAAGTGCAGCTCTTTTTGATGAGAGTTTTGGTGAGTTTGGCCTGACATTTAATACGGTTAACGAAAATGCAATTTATTTAGGGAATTCAAACACGTCCAATGACAATCAGACACGCCTTTCTAACATTGGACTGGTATATAAATTCCCAACAGTACAGGGCAATTTTGTGATTGGCGGGGGGTATAACCAGCATACATCACATAATCGCGCATTAGAGTTTAATTCCAGAAACGAAAACAGCACAATTACGGATCAATTTAAAATTCCGGGTAATACTTATCAGGAGATAGCTTTTAATACATTTGCTACAGATTACGGGGATGAATTTGAAGACTGGGACGAATCGATCTTTCGTGTGGGTTTTGATCAACCCGGTGATTTTTTAGGAATCCGTCAACAAGGAGAAATCTTCGAAAGTGGACACGGTGGAGAATATTCTGCATTTTTTGCAACTGAATTTCAGCGAAATTTGATGATTGGTGTAAGCGTGGGGCTTTTGGCAGGGCGTTACGAATATGATCGCCTTTTTCAGGAAGTCGATGATTTTGATGACTATGATGGAGATATAGTTGATTCCAGCGGCGACGGAACAGGCGATACGGACATTGATAACATCATATTGTCTGATGAACTAAGTAGCCGTTATAGTGGATTCCGTGGACGAGTTGGGGCGATTTATACCATCCGTCCCGGTATCAATATCGGAGCAAGTTATACGCTTCCAACTAGGATTTCGGTTGATGAGCAGTTCGATGCCACCATTACTTCCACGTTCAATAATGGTGTAAGGTTTGATGATTCTACTGATGGACAATTTTCTTACTCAATTCAATATCCATCCAGAATTGGACTTGGATTAGCGCTGGATGATCTGGGAAGGCTCTCAATTTCTGCATCAAGTGAATATGTAAACTATGCTAACACGCGAATAGATTTAGAAGAAGATACTTTGTTTGAGGATCAGCAGATCGAAAATGATTTTATCAGCGAAAACTTCGCAGCCGTCTGGAATTTTCGTGCCGGAGCTGCTTTTCAGCTGAACCCTTTACTTAACATAAGGGGAGGCTTTGCATATAATCCCTCCAGATTTATAGATGGAATTGATGATAGAAGTCAATTCTCTGTTGGGGCGGGTTTTGCCATTTCTCAAAATGCTACTTTTGAGGTTGGTGCAAAATATCTTACCTGGAATGAAGACTCCGCAGTGTACACGTATGGAGATCTCGATTATTCAACTCTACCTGACAGTGCGCCACCGGTTGATATCCGATCAGAAGATGCAAGTCGCACAGTTGATCAGTTTCAGGTAATGGGA